>CAMWQZ010000152.1 GCA_947176515.1 uncultured Bacteroidales bacterium
TTGTCAAGCTGACGCGCAACGTCGTTGTAGGTTAGTTTTACAGATGAGGGCTTTTTCTCCCAACCACCCCAAACAGCTTGGCCACCAGTGTAGTAATTTGTCTGAGAGTAGGGGCCAACTCCGTCTTCTGTGATAGCGTAAGAAAGGATATAATTCTTGTCGCCGTCTTCGTAGTCAAACGCAAAGCGAGTCTTGGTGTTGACTGTAAGGATGGCGGTCTCTCTGTCGAGCTGAGCTTCGGCAGTAACCTCGCCGAGAGCGGGCAGCAGTCTAACCTGCTCTGCAGTCTCGAGGAGTTCTTCGAAATCACGAGGATCGACAGTATAAGCACGGTTAACTATTGCACTGGGTGCGCCTTGACAATATTTGCTGATAAGATTGTTAAAGGTAGTGGCAGTCATTGGGTCTTTGTTGGGGATATTAACATGGACACAAACCGGGATAATGCCACCATCGGGATAGTCTTCATGAATCTTTTCCATTGAAGTGTAGCCAGGGGGACAATAGCCGCAGGTTATACCTGTAAACTCTTCGATAACAGCATTTTTAGGAAGACCTTTATCTTCAGCCACGACAGCGATAGGATAGCTTGCAGTCTTGTCTTCGGAGATGTTAGGTTCACCGTTAATGGCTTTGAGAGTTACGTTTACATTTGTGGACTTTGTAGGATTAGTGGCAGTAAGCTCAACATTGCCTAAAACAGCCTGGTTAAAAGCCCAGGCTTCCTGAAGAGAAAAGTCCTGAGTAATGGGAGTCTCACCTTCGATGCCAAACTCAACAGTAACGTTTTCGATTGAGTTTACGCCATTGTTCTGCATTGCAAAAGTAACAACGAAAGGTTGGTTAGCATAAGTAACGGGCTGACCGCCAATGCCAATCATAGAAACAGAGTTCTTAGGCATGTTGTTGCCCTTGATAGTTGCTCCGATAGTGAAGAAGCCATATTGTGAAGAGATATTATCCCAAGTCCAAGCGGCATTTGTTGAAGTACGGTAAGCCACCCAGCCACCTGCGTCGTTAGTGTGACCCATATAGTCTACTACGAGGGGGATATTGTCGGCAGCAGTCAATGTGAAATATACGCCGACGTAAACTTTAGAATCAGAAGGGATAGCAAAGGGTGTATCGAGTGGGACATTTACCTCTGTGAACTCAGTTTTAGGCATGTTGGCGACCTGCTGAGTGTAAAGGAATTCGCCCTGAAGATTGTCAGTGATAAAGACCCACGCTTTGGTAATGCGGTTTGTACCGGTCATATCATCTGTACCAGTATAGAAAGAAATGTCGGTAATCACGCCATCGGTAAGGTTAGCCAAGAAGGTAGGGTCAATCTGGAAAGCCATAGCTTCCTGCATGCCAGCTCTCTGGCTGTTAAATCCAAGCGCAGTTCGTGGATCACCAGCGAGTGTGTAGAAAACTTCGTCAGAAGTTTCGGCACGAGACATTACGGCTGCGCGCTCAGCGCTGATAGGGGTAGTAATCTCTACGGAACGCATATCGGGGCGTCCACCGGGTGTAAGTTTGGTGCGATTAGCGACAGAGAAAGGAGTCGCTGCAGCAGCCGACAAGCCAACAAGAACGGTGGCAAGAGTCAATAGAATCTTTTTCATATTAAAATAAATTTATTTGGTTGATTATCTGATATAAACTTTGCCTGAACGGTTGCCAAATGTGTAAACGTATAGGCCTTTGGGAAGGTTGATTACACCTTCGCCAGAAACAGTGGCAGAGTAGACATTGACACCGAGGATATTGACGATGCGTAATGGGCAATTTTTAGCGGCTTTATAAGCGACTCCGCCTTCGACGGCTTTGAAGTCGTCGCGGACTTCGATTGCAGTAACTGAAGCGCCTTCCTCACCCATTTCGATGATAAACTGAACTTTGGTGCCACTCTCGGTGACGTCTTCAGCCTCGATAACTGTGACAACAGTGGGAATCGGTTCGTCGAGGTCAAACTCGTCAGCGTATTCAAAATCGAGGTTGAGTTTCTGATTTGGGCGGACGGTTATCTTCTCTTTAGTTACGCTTTCACCGGCATTACATGTTCCACCGGCACACATTTGAATAATCTGGCCGCTGGTGCAAGTGGCAGATAGCTTTATGTTGGATGAATAGATGTCGGCGGTGAGGCTAAGTTTCGGATCCATAGTCACCTCTTTATAGCCGTCTTCATCATAGGTCACGACGTCGATGTCGTTAAACTTGACTGTTTGGTTAGGAGTGATTTTCTGGTTTCCCATCCAGAAAGTGAGTTCGATAGCGTCAGCACTCAAGTAAGCTGAAACGCCTGCAAGTAAAAGTAAAAATTTCTTCATAGATTATCTTTAGTTATTAGTATTTACATTAGTTTTAGCTGCCTGAACGACGCCAGAAGCGTTGGAGAAAAACGCAACGATAGCGAGATTCTGGGGATTCCATTTCTCTGTGTCGGTATCTTTGACGTCGATGGTGTAAGTTTCGGTCTGCGCATTATCAGCGAGAAGTTTAATCTTGACGCCGTCAAGGCCATTGACACAGGCGCGAAAGACATTGTTGTGGACATAATCGGGGACACGGCCATTAGCGTCTTCCTGACGGGCGATGATTGACGACTCTATTACCCACAGAACGAGATTGCCCTCGAGCTGCTCAGACGATTTGAGCGAGCAACTGATGTTAATCTTATTGCCGGCGGCATCAAGGTTGGCATCAACATCTATAGAGAGGGGAGTAGCCTGCGAAATATCATCGTAGATAGCTGACGCCCATTGGTCAGCGTTGAGCGATGGTGTCTTGCCGTCGACTACGCCTTTGGGGTAGTCCTCGATGCCATAGCGGTCGTTGTAGGCCTGGCCTTCTTCCTGCATCAAGCCGGTATAGCGTTTGTTGGTGGCAGGTATGCCGAAGTGTCCGGCATGAATGCTGACAGCGATTAAATGGCTGCCATATTGCTCTTCGAGGGCTTCAATAGTGCGGTGAGCCGCCGGGCAGTTGACGCAGTTTTGTCCGGTGAAGTCTTCGAGTAGGACAGTGCGCTCGGCTTTTGTCGCCTCGACCTCGATATAACGGTCATCTTCGGCTATGCCACTGCAGCCCGAAAGAATGAGACTCAGTGACGCTGCGATATATAGTGACTTAATTTTCATCTTTAATCAGGCTGATAGGTTAGAAGGTGTAATTATATGAAATCTGAAAACCGCGAGTGGCAGGGACATAACGGCAGACACCGCCCGAGCAATTGAATCCGGCACGTGTGCGGCCATAGCTTACCGACAGGCGATTAGCCTTAAAGTTTCCTGCGAGACCGAAGTTGTAATAGTGGGTGTTGGTGTCGCCGCAATTCCACATGTCGGCTACGGTCACCATCAAATGAGGAGCTACAGAAAGTTCGAGAAGCCCGTAGAGCCAGTCGCCCTGGTCCTGAGCGGTGTGGAGATACTGCAACTCATTGCGCAGGGTGAAGCGGCAGTCGATGCGCCACTTTGTGTCAAGGACAAAGATGTTAGACTTCACTTTGCCCTCTTCGGGATGGCCTTCGAGGATTTTGTCATACATCTGGTTCATATACATGAAAATCTGGCTTACCGAGCGACTCCATTTCTTGTCAATCTGGATGTTGAAGTCGTGGTAATAGCTCTGACCCATATAGAAGAACTTGGGCGACGGACCATTAGACCCCATCTCGCCGAAGTTGCCGGGATTGTCGGTAAGACCGCGGATGTAGCTGAGATTGACTTTGACCTTTGTGCCATATTTGCCGCCGAGCGCAGTCTTGCGCTTGAAATTGTAAGCAAATTGACCTTGGAACGCCCATTCGCCCGGGGCTGCCTGAGTAGCGTAGGGGTAGAGGGCGGCAAGTGCATAGGTGTGGAGATAAGAAAAGACGGGCATGTTGTTGAGGAACGCAGACGTGCCGCTCATTGAGCGCTGGCTGCGGAACGACATGTTCTCGCTGCGCTTGACCTGGACGAGGGCGCTAAGACCGCTGCGCGAATACGAACCGCTGAGCAGGGCTGCTGTGCCCTTGCCATAAGTGTAATTGTTGTCAAACGATGGATCCTGGCCTTTCCATGCAAACTCGCCGAGAAGGGCGAAGCCATTTTTCTGGAACTCGGAGCGGAGGTCAAATGCGTCGACCGCTTTAGGCAGATTGAGACGCCAGTTGTGACCTGGGACCATAATCGTCTGGTCGTCCTCGTGCTTGAGCACGTAAGAAGCGCCAAAAGTCCAACTGACGTTGCGGTCAGCCAGGCGCTTGAAAATATCCTGAAGTACAAACTCGGCATCACCGCCGTAGACCTGAGAGCTTGTCTTCCAATCCCAATAGCGGCGCTGCACTCCTCCGAGAACCGTGAGTCGCACACCATTGAGCGCAGACACTTTCAGGCGTCCGCCGCGGATAGAGTTATCAATGCCGAGTGAACGCTCCTGATAAGTGCGGAGAATAAAACCGGAGCCGAACTGCTCATAGAAGTCACCGGCAGTGAGTTCGAATCCTTTGTATCGGCCCTTTGCGTAGATATGGGGCACACCCCAACCGGCAAAGTCAGGCTCATAGCCTGGCAAGGGCCATTTCATGAATTCGAATCTGATGCCGGCATCGACATACTTGCTCATCATGTTCATGTCAGCATAGGTGTTAAACAATACTTTATCGTTGTAAGTACCTGTGCCTATCGCCTCGTCTTCCTG
>CAMWQZ010000153.1 GCA_947176515.1 uncultured Bacteroidales bacterium
GTTATCAACATTATGTTTATAATATGCAAAGTTAATTAATTTATTCTATTGGATACTCCAATTATACTTAAAACTATGTTAGTAATGATGCTTTAAATTTTGGGATGATTCAAATTGTTTATCCGTAGGTTTTTCTATACCGTCCCCAATCCTATGCTTCCAAATTTATTTCTTAAAAACTTCCTCAATACTTATCAACCTTTTTCAACACCTTATCAACACTCAATAAGTATCAATATTCATCAGTCTCTCTGAATATCATGTTTTGTGGAAACTCATTAGTTAACTCAAATATTGAGTTTTTATTGATAGACAGTGCTATGCCATTGTCTATATATTGAAGTGCAGCTTCTTTTTTACCTCTGAAACCATGGATTATCCATAGTTGTCGAGGCTTCAGTTCCTTTTTAAGACGCAATATTATGTCATTTGCTCTGACCGCATGGATTATTAGTGGCAAGCCAAGTCGTTCGCTGAGTTCAATATGTTTTTTGAATGTCTGAATCTGAAAATCTATATTTGCGCCACGCAAACGGTCTATACCACACTCTCCAATCGCCACCGCGCGACTATTATCAGCTTTTTCCGCAACCATATTCATCGCTTTGGCAAGCATGTTTTCATCCATATTTACTGTCGACCATGGATGTATGCCAACACTGAAATAACCCTCCGAAGGGATTTCGCCATCAAAGTCTATGCTTGCTATCTGGCTTTCATCAGCATTACTTTCGTGGGGACGAAGGTGATGATGTATGTCATCAAAATCTCTTATATCTTTTTTCATGACACAGGATCATAACCGCTCCCTCCCCACGGATGGCAGCGACATATTCTTTTTATTGCGAGCCACGAGCCTTTGATTGGACCATGACGTTTTAAGGCTTCAAGAGCATATTGGCTGCATGTAGGCGTGTAGCGGCACGATGCCGGTAACATAGGCGATATGGCATATTTATAAAAATATATGGGCAGACTAATCAGCCACACGACTGCTTTGCTCAGAGATTTTATCATCTTTGATTTTTTGTAAGATTCTTATAACAGCCTTTTCTATTAATTGATATTCCTTAAGTTCGTTGGCTACGTAGATAAATGCCAAGTCTATTTTTTTACACTCTTCAGTCTGAAAATCTTTATGCAATAGTCTGTATGCTTCGCGCACTCTGCGTCTCATCTTTACTCGGTCGACAGCGTGGCGCAATCGTTTTTTAGGTATAGATATAAGAAATTGAATTTCAGAACCTGTCTCGCGTTTATCATTTTCGCGCCACACGGCTCTCAATGGATAAGCCATCGCAGATTTTATCTGTAATGACTGTGTAGCATCAGCCCCACGGCTGAAGAGTTGGTCTATTGCCGTGGGGCTGCATAATTTGTCAGATTTATTTAATCCGTATTGTTTCACTCGTTTTCTTGTTCTGACTCGCCGTTATTTTCAACTACGGGGTTAGTCTTTGAGAGATAGAGGTCGAGAGCTCCCGTCATCGAGGGTGCTTCGGGCGATGGTGCGCTGATATCAAGTCTGAGACCGGCGTCTTTCACTGCCTGGGCAGTAGTGAGACCGAAGGTTGCAATCTTGATGTCGCCCTGTTGGAAGTCGGGGAAGTTCTTTAACAATGACTCTATGCCCTGCGGACTGAAGAATACCAGCATATCATAGTCAAATACTTCATCTTTACCAAAGTCATTGCTGACAGTGCGATACATTGCCGCGCGTGTATAGTTGAGATGATTGTTGTCGAGTATTGATGCGTCGGTGCCGTTATTCACGTCTGAAACCGCAAACAAAAACTTCTCATTCTTATGCTTGAGCATGTATGGCAGCAAATCGGCGAGTTTTCCGGTCTTGGCCGAAAATATCTTACGCTTGCGATAGATGATATATTTCTGCAGATAATTTGCAATCGAGTCGCTGGTGCAGAAATACTTCATGGTGTCAGGTATGGTGACGCGCATTTCTTCGCATAGACGGAAAAAATGGTCAATAGCCGTTTTTGCAGTAAAGATAATAGCAGTGTAATCTGAGATAGCAATCTTTTGCTGTCTGAATTCCTTTGCCGTTAGTCCCTCTACCTTGATAAACGGACGAAATACGATTTCAACCCCATATTTTTCTGCTATTTCATAATATGGCGACTTCTCTGATGAAGGCTTGGGCTGAGATACTAATATTTTATTTATCTTCACAATAATATAACGTTAATATAGCGTTTTTAGTTAAAAAATTCACCTTGCTTATTCAAATAAGTAAGGCGAGTTTAAACACATAAATTAAAGGTATAATTTCCAGAGCGCAAAGGTACAAAATAAAATAGACCAACGAAAATATATTCTTATAAAAAATACTAAACCCGTTGGAAATAAACACCAAACGACCCAATAAATAGATTAGTCCGCCAATCACCACAAGAGTTTCGAGGTCTTGGGGATAAAATAGTATCAGCAATGCTGGTATCATCAGAGCTATGCCACACATAGACTGCGATGCATTGAGCGACCTTAAAAACCGGCGTGTCTCATCGGTACTTACAAACGTATAGCCTAAGACTCCGAAGGCACATAATTGGAATATATAATACACCGCAAGTATACCGATATTCTTCATCAGGACTGTGAAATCACCTATATAACCATCGCTTTTAGTCTTTATAAGTAAACACGCGCCTGTTAGAACAATTCCGCTATATATAAGAAATTGGATGACCATCAGTATCGTCAGTCGTGTCTCATGGGCCGTATGCTCGTCAAATCCTTCACCCTTCTTACGGAAATTAAAAAGTTGTCCGATAAATCGCGAAAATAGTTTGCTGCACTCTTTGAAATTTACTGACAGCAAAAGAAATATTAATACGATTATCGACAATATACCTGAATTACCTATTAACGAACCTTGACGCGATGCACCTTCCATGCCGAGATGCCACGAATCTATGTTATCGGTCTGTGTGGAGCTAAAATTTATGGTATCAGTCTCGACAGCCTTGATATTGCTGAAATCAAATAGAGCAGAGTCCGCCGAAAAGACTGAGTCTTTGGGCGCTGTTACTCCTATGATTACTTCATTATATATGCTGTCGTATAATGCCATTGTCAGAATTTTGCTGAGAAGCTTTTATTATTGTTGGTCGATAAGGCCATATCAACTGCTTCTGCGACATTATTTGTCACGCTCCACAGCTGGCGATGGTCGGCTTTCATAAAGAGTTGGCTGATAGCCGTGTCAAGCATAGCCAAAAGATTGTCATAATAGCCCTCGACATTAAGTATCACTATATTGCCATCATACAGACCCAACTGACGCCAGGTGATGATTTCGAGCAATTCTTCAAATGTTCCTATTCCTCCGGGTAGTGCTATTGCGGCTTGACTTAGCTCAGCCATCATTTCTTTGCGGCTGTGCATGCTGTCGGTTATTTCAAGTTTTGACAGGCCTTTGTGATGCCAATCGCGGTCAACCATAAACTGCGGTATGACACCAATAGTTGTGCCTCCGGCAGCGATAGCTGCATCATTGACTGCTCCCATCAGTCCCATCGAGCCGGCGCCGGTTATAAGCGTAACGCCACGACGAGCTATTTCAGCGCCGAGTTCTCTCGCCGCCTCAAAATAAGCTTCGTCAATCGTCACACTCGACGCGCAATAGACTGTTATAGCGTTTTTTGAATTCATAAAGTAATCTTTATAGAGAGGATGTGTCCACCAAAGTATCCTTAATACTAAATTCGTATAAACCGTTCCCTTTTTTATGAAGAATTCTCACTGTGAAAGTTGGATTTACTTTATGTAATAATTTAGAATCCTCAGTGGGTGCATTTCCATCATAATCATCCGAGAATGCAGTAGTTCTTACATGTAAACCTATTCCATAGGCGTAAGATGCCAATTCTGAATCTAATTCTTCTTCATCACCTTCTTCAAAGAGAATATTGAGAAGTTCATCGTCATTCTTATTTCTAAAATCAACTAAAATATGTAGTTTATTTTTTTCTTTATTATAAATCAGACCGATTATATCATCTTCAAGATATCGTTTTTTCAAGATTTTGTCTAGTTCTTCTGTCCTAGCTACTAATTTATCTCTCAACGAGCTTGTTGGCTGTGGCTTTTCTACCTTATTAACTGTTTTTTGAGGAACAGCTTTTGGCTGAGTTGGAACAGGTGCAGGTTCCTCTTCAACTGCCTCAACTGCATATTGGTAGTTAGGGTCATAGACCGAATCAAAATCCCAATCAATTACTGAATCTAAAAGGGCGTAATCAGCGCCGGCATATTCCTCACCTTCTTCAAGTATGAGCGCAGAATCAACCTCCTCGTAATAGCCATATTCTTCTTCGGCGTATGACATATTATCAGATGAGTCATCGCCGCATCTATCCATTAATTTTGCAGCTCCAAACCCGACTGAAACAGCCAATAGCAGATATAAAACCTTTTTCATTGAGTGATAAGTTTAATTGCCGCAAAATTACAAACAATTCTGCGACTTATCATAAAATCCACCAAAAACTCACCTTATATCACATATTTTGTCTATTTTTGCGATTATATAATTTTAAACTTTCTTTCTGATGAGAACCAAATACTCAAGAGTGCTCCTTAAACTCAGCGGCGAGTCGCTGATGGGCACACAAGGATATGGCATCGACACCCAGCGTCTTGCCG
>CAMWQZ010000154.1 GCA_947176515.1 uncultured Bacteroidales bacterium
GACAATGGGGGTGAATAATACGGTGATTGATAATTCGGCGACTTCGCAGATTGGAAGATATTTACCAATGAGTGAAGTTTTTGATGTTTTTGTAGACGCAAATGCTGCAGTAGACGCGAATAATGATAAATATCAGTCAGCGGATCTTTTTCTTACGAGATCTCTTATAAAATTCTCTTTTCATCTTACAGTCGGGAATATTCCTTATAAAGAAGGTACTATGCTTGATGGTATCACTATAGATGGGCTTGCTGACGAGTCATATTATCTTCCCAGAAATACCGTATATAATCCACAGAAGAATCAACCAGGTGCTGGCGGACGCTATATCGTGAGTTTTGTTACACCGAAAGATGTTGAGCGTAAAAAGGTTACCTTCCCAATAATCAATCCGATTGACATGTCTGTACCGGGTGAATATGATATTGTGCAGTATCGTTATTTCCCTGAAACAAGTGATGGAACATATAATGTTAGTCTGTTATTTAGAGATAATGGCAGCATAAATGATGAGCTTGCGGAGCTTGTTGGCAATCGTCCGCTTGAAATTAGTAATATAGCTCGCAATACTCATGTAAAGGTCAATATTTCAACTGGTGAAGATGGTATCCTATTATATAACGTCATCGTTGAGCCGTGGACGCCGCAGTATCATGAGATTGACTTCACTCATAATGTGGCTATTGCTGATGACGGAGCATTAACATTCACTGAAGGGACATATGCTTCGCTTGATAAATCGATCGGTCGATTAGTGCTGAATGATTATCCTCAGGCGGTCTCGGGCTCGTTTGGCATTTCGCAACCGTTGGGCTGCCGCTGGTACGCTTATCTCGTAACGACCTCTGGCGAATTAGGTGCCATAAAATTCGTGACGACTGATGCCGATGGCAATACTACAACTTCTGACTATCTTACTGGCATTATTGATGGAAAGAAAACCGATTTCAAAGTCGCTGCAACTATGAGCGCTGGTAACTCGCCCCGAACAGCTATCCTGCAGGTGATGGTTACTATGGCCGATGGTCTGTCTGTACCTGTAAATATTCTAAAGAGCACCGAATACGGCAGTGGTCTCGAAAATATTACATTCATTCAAAATCAACAATAAAATATTGATTCGATGGATAATCACTTATATAACATATATTCAAACCTATTTTCACGTATCGTAACAACCGTGATGACGATTGTCACGTTTGTAGGATTGGCGTCATGCGCTGATGAATTAGATATGCCTACACCTATAGTGCCTGGCGCCCCCGAAGCAGGCTATATTACAATTACCTTGAGTTGCGAGAATCAGACATCACGTGCATTACCTGATTCAGAGCCGGGCGTCGATGATTTAAATGAGAATAAGATTAATAGTGTTATATTGTGCCTTTCTCCATCAGCAGGAGATCAAACTGACGATGTCCCTCCGATCGTAATGGAGGAATTTACCAATTTGGATGCTACAGGCCATGTTCTCCTCAGAATTCCTATAACTCAGGACAAGGTGAATCGTTTGTTCAACGAAAATAGTGACTCGCAGTGCAGGGTGTTTGCTGCCGTTAACGTCGACGCTGGCAATGCAAAGACCATTAAAGAGCTAAGAGAACTCGCAGTAACTTCTACTTTTGCGACACAACAAAAGCAGGACAGCTTTACAATGGATGGCGATGGTGTTGTCTCCTATAATCAGTTTAAGAACTATGCAGTCGGAGAGGTTCGGGTCAAACGCTCAGCAGCCAAGATAACACTTGCCTTAGCTGTAGACAATGAAGTTAAAGAGACTGTTAATGGTGAGGAGTTGACATGGACACCAAATCTTGCAGGTATGAAAGTGCGTCTTCAGTCAGGTGTTAAGGACTCAAATCTTGATCCGCGTCCTAAAGTCGATATGTCAAATGATGTCTACTTCACGACCCCCGACAATATCAGCTATGATTTTGCAGAAGGTAGTTCTATAGATGAATTCAGCAAATACAACTGGATTCAACAGATGCCTTTTTATACCTATCCAAATGTATGGTCAGCGTCTGTCGAAGAGCGTCACGCTTCATTTATGATGCTTAGCGTGCCATGGACATCTGATGAAGGCAGGACATGGCGTACATGTTATTATCATGTACCTATCATTCCTTTCGACAAATTTGAGCTTGTCCGCAACCATTCCTATCACGTTTATCTCCATGTAGGCGTGCTCGGTAGCTTTGTGCCAGAAGAACCTCTTGAAGTGGAAGCTGAGTACTATGTTGCCGATTGGGGCGAAGAAAATATCGACGTCGACATCAAAGATTTTCGTTATCTCGTTGTTGACCAAAACGTCTATACTGTCAATAACGAAGAGTCAATAACCATACCGTTCTACACTTCGCATGAGACCATCGTGACATCAGCCAAAATGACATTCTATCGCTATAACTTCTCCGACCAGGGTTCAGAATTCGCGGTAGATGTATCGATGGGTCAAAACAAAAAATCTTGGGAGGTTGCTAAAGACTCTGTTTATACCTATGTGTTTGATAACAGTAATAATACACTAAATGTTTCCCACACGCTAAAAGTATGGGAGCCATACAATGCTTCAGATAATCCGGTTTCTCTTATTCGAAGGTTAGACGGGACGAGAGCTTATCTGGATAACCAGAGTGAAATTGAAGCAGTTCTTAACACAATTAGATATTTTAAGGAAACTAATGATACTGAGTATTCTCGAATAGTTTATGAGATTACAGTCCAACATAAAGACGTATTCGATGGTTCTTCTAAAATTGATAAGAATCTATATAAAGAGACAGTTAAAATTACCCAGTATCCTGGTATGTATATTACAGCCGTGCAAAATTATGCCGGTTTATTAGGCGTAGAATGGGCAAGCGGTGCTTATGGAAATACACAAATAAGCGGAAATTACTCAGACGCAACTACATATAGTGTTGTTAAAAATCCGGAATTTTGGAATAACACTAAGCCTGCTGGTCCAACACCCAATCAATGGAATAATAATTGGTCTCAGGCTGAAAAAAATAACTTTTTTATTGCATATAACGCGGCAAATTGGAATTATTCTTTAGGATTAAGCTCAGAGTATGGTAACTGGAATCCTAATATGTATCTCGTTACTGTAACTCAGTTGGAACCAGGTACGCCATATGTACTGGGTGATCCTCGTTCATATAATATTAACAATTTCTTAAGTAATGATAATGTCGATCAGGAAAATAGGACGGTGTGGAACGGGGACTATTATTATTGGCAGAAAGCTAATGGTAAAGGTCCAGAGTCTTCGACTTTTTTTGGTGCAGGAGCAAAGAATCCGATGAATAGGCGATTCACAGGTTGGAGTACAACATATTGGATGGAATATGCAGTGCCAGGATTTATTTCTGCACCAGCTCTACATGAAACAAGTAATCGACAGCTACAATATTACTATCCTACGAGAGAAGACGAGTCAAATTCATATACGATTGCCCCCAAATTTAGAATTTGTTCAAGTTATGGAGGGTCTTCGGCATATATGACAAGGGTTATGTCTCGAAGGAGAGCTGCTGCATATCAGGAATTAGGCTATTGCGCCGGAAGATGGAGACTTCCAACCTATGGAGAAGTGCGTTATATGATTGATTTAGCGGCAGAGCAAAAGATTCCGCGTTTATTTGGCGCAAGTAGTACTAATACATGGTATTATTGGTGCGCTCAAGGAGCAGTTAGAGTCCCTGGTAAAACAGCCACGGATCAAGAAGTATTTATAGAACCCAATCCAATAGCAGGTGGTTCTGGAACTCATGCGGCTGGTGATTTATTTACAGGCGATAATTTTAGAGACCATGCTCGTTTTGTATATGATGAATGGTATTGGGGTACAGATACAGTGCTATCTTTATCTTCGACCCCAAATAAGACTTCGCCAACATATACCTTCACATGGGGTGACCGTCCGAAATCTAACCCACAGGAATAAGCGATTATGAAAAAGAATATCTTAAAATATATTTGTGGATTAGCGTCGTTTCTGTTGGTGGCGTGTAGCTCTGATGACTTTTCGGCTGTCAAGTTGGCTGATAAGGATGCTTTTGCCTATGTTGACGGTGATAAAGTTGTAGTTAATGTATCGCTTGACGCTCCTGACATGGTTGATATTCAGAGTCGAGGATTAAGCGAGACGCCTGATTATAACGATATGCACCTCTATCTGGTGGAGTTTGATGACAACGGTTCTCCGCTAAGAAATACTCTGAGAACAGTCTACACTCCTGAAAGCGAGACTCCGCAGGCTGATAAGGTAATATATAAGGTTATTCTTGATAAGTCGGCACAGCCGCGTGTGCTCCATCTTATCGCTTTGCCAAAAGGTAAGGATTTAACGTTAGATTACGGTATTGAGGCTACCATAATACCTAATTTGAAGACTGATAATCAAACTCCGGCTTATTGGCGCAGACTCTCTTTCCCCAATGGCTATGTCAAGGAGGGTACGGATGAGGAGTCAAGTGAGCTCGCTCAGCTCAAATCGGTTGCATTAGTTCGAAATTTTTCATGTATTTCTGTAACAAACGAAGCAGCCAATTTTGAATTAAAAGGTTTTGCTATCGTTAATAACCCTGAGGCTGGTACGATTGCGCCATGGACACCAGGCAAATCTACAT
>CAMWQZ010000155.1 GCA_947176515.1 uncultured Bacteroidales bacterium
TCGGCGACCTCGTAAAGAAGGAGACCGGTAAAACCGCCCAGGAAATTATATCACTGCATCTAATCGACCAAGCCAAGCGCCGCCTATCAACGACAAACGACGATATCAGCGTGATAGCCTATGATTTCGGATTTCAATATCCGCAGCATTTCTCAAGAATGTTCAAACGCCAGACCGGCGTCAGCCCAAAAGAATGGCGATCAGCTCATTCTTAATGCCCATCGACCGTATTTCAGTCGAAACTTCGCAGCCTATTACCTTTGTTTTAAATAATATAAGCCTACTAAATCCGTAGTCCTATATATATCCCATACCCCATTCTTGGGTTCCGGAGAGACAGTAGTGATAGAGTCTAACTGCACACCAAATGGATCTCCTATATAATCACCTCCAAGAAATCTACTTAAGTCTTCTCTAAAAGAATGCATAGTTAGGTTATATCTCTTTCCCTTTTCAATCTTGGGAGAATTCTCGGGAAGAGTTTTATCACGCGAATCATACGAAACAACCTTAAATATTGAGTCGTTTCTCTGAAAATAAATAAAATACCAATCGTTTACTTTTTTAATTTTCTTTACTTTATACAATTCGTTGTAAGTTGTGGTTCCCTCAGTTGCAATTGTGCGTTTTGAACAAGAACACAAATAAATCAAACACGTGAATAATAAAAGAAAAAAATATTTTATCATATAGAATTGCATTTTGTGGATTAAAACAGGTCACTTTGCTGGTTTTTTGCAAAGTTAAAACATTATCATATGTTTAACAAATCCTCGCCAAAAAATCTAAAAATCTATCACCTCATACATCGGATATTATAAATGATTATTCTCAATTAATCTTATTTTAAGGATTTTTGTGCAAGAATACTGGCAAAATGTGCAAGCGTAATGCCAGTATTTTTTGTAATTTTGCGATATAGATTTATATGTCTCTTTGAAAACATATTACCAATTATAATCACATGAAACAAGATAATATTTCCCCCACCCCGAAAAGCAAGCGTAAGAAAACGTCTGCTCTAAAACTCATACGCCAAATCGTCGCCGCCGTCAGCATAGCGATGGTGACACTGCTATTTTTAGACTTTACAGGCGCGACGCATGCCTGGTTAGGCTGGATGGCAAAAATCCAGTTCCTGCCGGCGTTGCTGTCGCTCAATTTAGCCGTTATCATCGGGCTGATAATCCTGACATTAGTCTTCGGACGTCTCTACTGCTCGGTGATTTGTCCGCTCGGCATAATGCAGGATGTTTTCGCATGGTTCGGTAAAAAAAGCAAGAAAAACCGCTACGGCTATTCTCCAGCTAAAAGAGCCTTGCGCTACACGATGCTCGCTGTCATGATTGTCGCTATCGTTGCCGGAATAGGCGGAGTGGTCGCACTGCTCGCGCCTTACAGTGCATACGGCCGCATTGCCCAAAGCCTGTTGGCGCCGGTGTGGCAATGGGGAAATAATCTATTAGCGTCGTGGGCCGAATCAAGAGACAGCTATGCGTTCTATTCGGTTGATGTGTGGTTGCGCGGCGGCATCACCTTGGCGGTTGCCGCAGTTACTCTAATTGCGCTCGGCGTATTGGCATGGCGCAACGGCCGAACATACTGTAACACAATCTGCCCGGTTGGAACCGTTCTCGGCTTTCTTTCAAGATTCTCGCTACTAAAACCTGTAATCGACACATCGAAGTGCAATAGCTGTGGACTTTGTGCTCGCAACTGCAAGGGAGCATGTATCAACAGCAAGGAACACACTATCGACTACTCGCGCTGCGTGACCTGTTTTGACTGTCTTGACAAGTGTAACAAAGGTGCTATCTCTTACACTCTCCGACAGCCGTCAGTGGCGAAACAATCAGACAGAGGCGCTACAAACGCTTCGCGCAGAGAGTTTATGACCGTGACAGCTGCAATTGCAACAAGTGCCGCCCTCCACGCTCAGGAGAAAACCGTTGACGGCGGTCTGGCAGTGATAGTAGATAAAAAGAAACCAATACGAAAGACAAAAATCGTGCCTCCCGGCGCCAAGAGTATCAAAAACTTAGAGTCGCACTGCACGGCCTGTCAGCTATGCGTCGCAGCATGCCCCAACGGCGTTTTGAGACCGTCGACAGCCTTAGACTCACTGATGCAACCTGAGTCATCATATGAACGCGGTTATTGCCGACCCGAGTGTACGCGCTGCTCTGACGTCTGTCCTGCCGGAGCAATCCGGCCAATCACCGTAGAGGACAAATCGTCGGTGCAAATTGGTCACGCCGTGTGGGTCAAGGCCAATTGTGTGCCGCTGACCGACGGCGTAGAGTGTGGGAATTGTGCGCGTCACTGTCCGACAGGGGCTATCACAATGGTATCGTCAGACGTCGATAATCCTGACTCGCCCAAAATACCAGTTGTCAACACTGAGCGCTGTATCGGTTGCGGAGCGTGTGAAAACCTCTGCCCGGCCCGACCTTTCAGTGCAATCTATGTAGAGGGTCATGAAGTTCACCGAACAATCTAAACAAGAGTATGATGAAAAATAAGATAAACCGTAGAGATTTCATTAAGAAACTTGGCATAGGCGCCGGAGTCACCGGGCTTGCTCTCGCAGGTTGCGACAGCAAGTCAAAGGAAATTGCTAAAACCGAAACTACGCTCACCGAAATACCTACCGACAAGATGACCTATCGCACTAATCCCAAGACAGGCGAAAAGGTGTCGATACTCGGCTATGGTTGTATGCGTTGGCCGACGAAGAGCGGCGACAGCGCGCGTGACGCAGCCGACGAAATCGACCAGGAAACAGTCAATCGACTTGTCGATACGGCTATAGCCCACGGTGTCAATTACTTTGACACATCACCAGCCTATTGTAAAGGCCGCTCAGAACGCGCAACGGGCATCGCCCTGGCGCGCCATCCGCGTGAATCATACTATATTGCTACGAAATTGTCGAACTTCGCGCCGCAAACCTGGAGCCGCGAAGCGTCAATCAATATGTATCGTAACTCGCTCAAGGAATTGCAAACCGACTATATCGACTATATGCTGCTCCACGCTATCGGCATGGGGGGCGGCATGGAGGAATTTCAAAAACGATATATCGACAACGGTATGCTCGATTTCCTTGTGGCAGAACGCGACGCAGGCAGAATCAAGAATCTCGGCTTTTCGTATCACGGTGACGTTGCGGTGTTTGATTGGGCGCTCGCTAATCACGACAAATACAAATGGGATTTCGTGCAGATTCAGATGAACTATCTTGATTGGAAGCATGCGCGCGAACTGAACCCACGCAACACCGACGGCGAATATCTCTATGGCGAACTTGAAAAACGAGGCATACCGGCCGTGATAATGGAGCCGCTGCTTGGCGGACGTCTGTCAAATGTGCCAGACCACATAGCTGCACGACTCAAACAGAGAGAACCCGAAAAAAGCGTGGCATCGTGGGCGTTCCGCTATGCCGGCACACATCCAGGGGTGCTGACTGTGCTGAGCGGCATGACTTATATGGAGCATCTTGAGGACAACTTGCGCACATATTGTCCGCTCGAGCCATTGACCGATGAGGAAATGGAGTTCCTCTATGACACAGCCGATCTTATGGTAAAATATCCGACCGTAGCATGCAATGATTGCAAATACTGCATGCCGTGTCCCTACGGCATTGACATACCGTCGATTCTCCTACACTACAATAAGTGCGTCAATCAAGGCTACGTAGTGAAAGACAGTCAGGCGGAGAATTATGCCGAGGCGCGAAAAGCGTTCTTGGTGGGATATGACAGGTCTGTGCCAAAACTTCGCCAGGCGAGTCATTGCATAGGTTGCAACCAGTGTTCGCATCACTGTCCGCAGGGCATCGACATACCTAAGGAGCTGCACCGCATCGACAATTATGTCGAGTCTCTGAAACAGCAAACCATCTGACATAATCATGGATTTGCGACAACTTATCGACAACCTTCATCACGAAGGGTGCTCGTGTGTGCTTTACAACGACGGCGAAACGCGTATGTTTTACCAACGAGGCGTGAAAGACCTCTTTAGTTTGCTGAAAGAGAATCCTGCGGCTCTCGCCGGAGCGATGGTCGCTGACAAAGTAATCGGCAAGGGAGCGGCAGCAATAATGATTGTCGGGAGGGTCAAAACAATTTACGCCGACTTAATCAGCCATCCGGCACTGGAGCTTTTAAGCAAAGCCAACGCCGATGTCAGCTTCGGTGAATGTGTAGCCAACATCATTAATCGTAACGGCACAGGCATCTGCCCTGTCGAAACGCTTTGCCTCGACTGCGCAACAGCCGACGAGTGTATTCCTCTTATTGAAAACTTTGTAAGGGAAAAGAGCTAATCACTGGCGAGAGGCAGTGGCTACATGTGGAGTTCGTTTTTGTGGCCGAGGGTGCGAGTGTAGCTGAAGATGCCAGCACAGACGGCAAGGGCTATGCTGAGGTAGAGTGAGAGTCTGACAGCGGTCAGTTCATTAGTCAAGAGTGCGAAAACCGAACCGATGACCGTCGCGCCGAGAGTCTGACCTACGAGACGGGCAGTGCTCTGCAGTCCTCCTGCTCCGCCGGTGCGATTCACCGGGGTTGCCATCACCATAACAATATTGTTTGGGGTCTGGAACATGCCGAAT
>CAMWQZ010000156.1 GCA_947176515.1 uncultured Bacteroidales bacterium
TACCGTTTGGCATCGCTCAGAGTGGTAAGGCTTTCCGTAACGAAATCGTTGCCCGTCAGTTCATCTTCCGCATGCGTGAGTTCGAACAGATGGAGATGCAGTTCTTTGTTCGCCCCGGCGAAGAACTCAAATGGTTCCAGCAGTGGAAGGAATGGCGTCTGCGTTGGCACAAGGCTCTCGGACTCGGAGACGAAAAATATCGCTACCACGACCACGACAAACTCGCTCACTACGCTAACGCGGCTACTGATATCGAATTCCAGATGCCATTTGGTTTCAAGGAAGTCGAAGGCATCCACTCACGTACAAACTTCGACCTTTCGCAGCATGAGAAATTCTCGGGCAAGAAGATTCAGTATTTTGATCCCGAACTCAACGAAAGCTACACTCCTTATGTTATCGAGACATCAATCGGCGTAGACCGTATGTTCCTTAGCGTTCTTTGCTCAAGCTATGAGGAGCAGCCTCTCGAGGGCGGTGATACTCGCGTAGTGCTTCACCTACCTGCTGCCCTCGCGCCTGTAAAATGCGCCGTGCTTCCTCTTGTCAAGAAAGACGGTCTTCCCGAAAAGGCTCGTGAAATCGTCAACGACCTCAAATTTGACTTCGCAACTCACTATGAGGAAAAAGATACAATCGGCAAACGCTATCGCCGCCAGGACGCTATCGGCACACCGTTCTGTATCACTGTCGACCATCAGACCCTCGAAGACAACACTGTCACTCTCCGCGAACGCGACTCTATGGCTCAGACTCGCGTGAAAGTCGAAGACCTCCACAAGCTTATCCACGATCAGGTGAGTCTCAACGCTTTGCTGCGTAAGCTCGCATAATAATAAAGAATTAAGATATATGAAAAAATCAACAATAACCCTCGCCGTCGTTATCCTTGTGATTGCTATGCTCTGTGGCTTCGGTTGCTCTAACTACAACAGCCTCGTCACTGCCGAGCAGGATGTCGACAAGGCTTGGGCCGATGTCCAGACTCAGTATCAGCGTCGTTTCGACCTTATCCCCAACCTCGTCGAGACGGTTAAAGGCTATGCCGCTCACGAAAAAGAAACGTTTGAAAACGTCACTCTCGCCCGTGCTGGTCTGACCAACGCTTATAACACTGCCGACTCGCTGCGCAACGTAGCCGCTCCGGCCGACATGGCAGCCTTCGAGAAATATAATGCATCTCAGGCTGAGCTAAATCGCGCGTTTAACGTTTATGTTAACGCCGTCAAAGAGGCTTATCCTGACTTGAAGGCCAATGAGCAGTTCCTTAGCCTTCAGGATCAATTGGAGGGCACTGAAAACCGCATCGCAACTTACCGCGGCTATTATACTACAGCCGTACAGAATTATAACCTTAAAGTTAAGCGTTTCCCCGGCACGATATTTGCCGGCCTGTTTGGTTTCACTGAGAAAGCTCAGTTTGAGGCCGAAAGTCAGGCGCAGTCTGCTCCAAAGGTTCAATTTTAATTAGCTCATTAATATTAATAATGAAAAGACTACCGTTATTGCTGATTGTGTTTGGCCTGTTAGGTTTGGTTTTTGTCGGTTGTAAAGAAGATGACGAAGAGACAAAGGCTATTATCAAGTGGCGCGACCAGAACAATCAGTGGCTTTCCGAACAACAGGCACGTAAAAATGCCGACGGCACTCCTTATTATAATATGTTGGTGCCAAAGTGGGATCCTTCGTCTTTCGTGCTCATTCATTATTTCAACGAACGCACCACCGACCCGAACGCTTTGACTCCGCTCTACACCAGCACAGTTGATGTCCGTTATCATCTGGCGCTCTATAATGGTGTAGCTTGTGATTCATCAACAAATATTAATATTTATGGTCCCGGTGTATATCGCGCCCAACTAACCAGCCTTATTGACGGTTGGGCAGTTGCAGTCGGCAATATGAACGTTGGAGATACCGCCGAAGTGATAATTCCTTATGCTTTGGGTTACGGCACCACTACATCAAATAGTATCCCTGCGTATTCCAACCTTAAGTTCAACATCCGTCTTGTCGATATCTACAAGTATGAGGCATCCCCTGAAACTTCAACAGACACCGGCGAATAAATTCTCAGACTGAACCATTGCATAAAGGCCGTGCATTTTGCACGGCCTTGCCTTATAATATAGATAGTTGTCTTGCGTTATCTAATATATAGAGTTATCAACAATGAAGAAACTGTTATCCTACATATTCCCGTTGGCGTTCTTTGCCGTGCTCACCTCCTGTGGTGGAGCTAAGCTTGCAACGGCCGACGAGCAGATGGCGCGAGGCGAATATTTCGATGCTGCAAAGACTTATCGTAAGGTTTATAATAAACTCGACCGCAATCAGCGTGACCTTAAAGGCGAAATCGCCTTTAAGATGGCTGAGTGTCATCGCAAGCTTAGCCAGAACGCTCGTGCTTCGGCTGCTTATGCTAACGCCCGTCGCTTCGGATATGCCGACTCAACGCTGACGCTTCGTTATGCCCAAACTCTTCATGGCGAGGGTAAGTATTCACAGGCTATAGAGGCTTATGAAGAGTACCTTGCCTCACATCCCGACGACGTTCTGGCAAAGAATGGTTTGGCAGGCGCCAAACTTGGGCTTGATAAGAAATATGCAACCCGTTATGTCGTCCGCAACGCCAAGGCGTTTAATTCACGCCGTTCTGACTATGCGCCAATGTATTATGATAACTCCTACGACCGCCTTTACTTCACTACTACAAATGAGAAAGTCAACGGTACTCATCGCAGTGAAATCAACGGCATGAAGAAAGCCGATATTTGGACTGTCTCTAAAAACGAGCGAGGTCAGTGGAATCGTCCAGAGCCGGTTGAAGGCGAGTTAAACTCAGAAGTGGAGGAGGGCGTCATCTCATTTTCGCCTGATGGTTCGACGATGTATCTCACAGTTGCACGTCGCGAACCTAATGCCAACACTGGTGTCGAAATCTACACTTCTCAGCGCAGCGACGCCCAGTGGAGCAAGCCTGTAAAATTTGAAATCACCGCCGATACACTTTCGAGCTATGGTCACCCGGCTGTATCGCCCGACGGCAATTGGCTCTATTTCGCTTCCGATATGCCGGGCGGCTCAGGCGGCAAGGACATTTGGCGTATAAATCTTAAAGAGCGAGTTGGCTCTCTTGAAAATCTCGGCGAATGGATTAATACGCCGGGCGACGAAGTTTTCCCATTTATGCGCAGCGACTCTGTCCTTTATTTTGCGTCAAACGGTCATCCAGGCATGGGGGGACTCGATATTTTCAAGGCTGTAATGACAAAATCGGGCGGTTGGAATGTCACCAACATGGGCTCGCCAGTCAATTCTTCCTCTGATGACTTCGGTATCACTTTCGGCCCTGCAGAGACTGGCTACCTCAGCTCTAATCGAGGTAGCGTCTATGACAACATTTATTCTTTCGAATTGCCTGAAATCAAAGTTACTATAAGCGGTTGGGTGCTTGACCGCGACGAAGAGCCGGTGCCTAATGCCGTTATCCGTATCGTTGGTAACGACGGAAGCAATCAGAAGCAGATAGCCAAGCCCGACGGCAGTTTCTCTTTTCCGCTCGACCGCGGCGTAAGCTACGTTATGCTTGCCGGAGCCAAGGGCTACCTTAATGCTAAACAGGAATTTACATCTGACCTTGCCGAAGAAGATGCTGCCTATGATGTCGATTTCATATTATCATCAATTACTAAGCCTGTTGTAATTGACAACATCTTCTATGATTTTGACAAGGCTACTTTGCGCCCTGAGTCTAAAACTGCACTCGACGAGATGGCACAAGTCCTTCGCGATAACCCTAACGTGACTATCGAGATGGCGTCGCACACTGACCGCATTGGCTCTGATGAATACAATATCAAGCTCTCAAGCCGCCGTGCTCAGTCAGTCATTGATTACCTCATTTCTGTAGGCATTGATGCGCGCCGCCTTCAGTCGCAGGGCTATGGCAAATCACGTCCCAAGACCATCACTAAAAAGCTCGCGCGCGAATATCCTCAGTTTACCGAAGGTCAGGTGCTTGACGAGGAGTTTGTCAATAGTCTTTCGCCCGAAGATCAAGAAGCTGCTGACCAGATTAACCGCCGAACTGAATTCCAAGTCCTCTCAATTGATTATCAGATGTTCTGACAATGAAATTCCGGACGGAAATAGAAACGCACCGTGGCAGCTTTGCCATATCTCACGATGATAAAATCGTGTTGCTTGGCTCTTGTTTTTCCGACAATGTCGGCGCGCGCCTTCAGCGCGATGGCTTTGATGTCGTTTTCAATCCCCTCGGGCCGCTTTACAATCCTCTTTCACTCTCTCATCTTCTTTCTGGTCTGCTTGATGGACGCAAATATTCCGAAGCCGATTTCATAAAGGATAGTACCGGTATTTATCATTGCCTTGATTTCGCCTCGCGTTATCAGCATTCTGATTCGCTTGTTCTCGCCGATAAACTTAATGCTGAATTTTCCATACTGCGTGAATCGCTAATGGCTGCTGATGTAGTAGCGCTGACATTCGGTTCCTCAGTCGTGTATTCATTGAGTGACTCGATTGATTCAACTGTTGGCAATTGTCATAAATTCCCTGGCTCAATGTTCACTCGCCTTGCCGTGTCGCCTATAGAAATAG
>CAMWQZ010000157.1 GCA_947176515.1 uncultured Bacteroidales bacterium
TGAGTTCTACGTTTTGCTGTACGGGTCTTTGACTGTTTGCGTTTAGGATGTGCCATTGTTATTTAATTCTTTATATTGTTTCTTATTGCGTGGCTTCTGCCGTGGCGGACGGTCGCCGGTCCGAAGCCTGATTTATTATCGTTATTATTCGTCTCCTCCTTCCGACGACATGCCGCGCAGAGCGTCCCAGCGAGGATCTGATGCTGTCTGACCGGCGCCGCCGTCTTCGTCCATCTGGTCCATTTCGTCGATAAGGTCGTTTTCAAGATCGGCGTCCTCGCCTGTCGCACGCGCACGATGCTTTTTCAATATCGCGCTCATTGCCCGGTTGCATTTACCCAGCGGATGCACATGCTTGATTGGTATGGCAAGCGCCACTGTGTCATAGAGCATGTAGGCAACGTTGAGATAGTTGTCGCTCTCGGGTATTTCGAGCAGGTCATCGGAGTCGTCATTGTATGTGTCGCCATATTTCACCAATATATGATAGGTGGTCTCTATCGGCAAGTGGAGGTCATCGAGACAACGGTCACACAAGACAGTCACCTCGCCTGTAAAGACGAAGTTAAGGTCATAGACATCGCCGTTGTATGTCACTGTCAGCTTTACCTTTACATCGGCATCGCGGACATCAGCGCTCTCCATGTCGACAAAGAATTGCTTGCCCAGCGTGTAGTCAAATTCATGGCTACCCTTGGCAAGGCTCTTAAGCGGCAATTTATATGCAGTGAACTTTCCCATTGGTCCGTTTCTTAGAAAAACTCCGCAAAGTTATACAATATCTTGGTAACTGACAACTTTTTGACAACGTTTTTTTCACCTCATTCCGACAGCTCTAAACAGTCCGACGGGTCAGAAGTGTCAGTCAGTCCTGATAGAAAACGTGCCGAAGCTATCGCTCCGGCACGTTTCATAATGGACAAAGGTTCAATATTAACCAATACCTTTTTTACCTTCAGTGTTATTCCTCGGCGCCTGCCGCTGCTGGGAACAGCTCTTTATAGCCGGGGTTCTGGGTGAGCTCGGGATTCATGGTGATTTCGTAAGTCGGAACCATCCAGAGGTAGTAAGTGTCGAGCCAACCCTTGCCGCTTGCAAGTGCGCTTGGGTAAGTATAAATCCAGCCCTTGCCGGGAGTTGTGCCCTGAGTTGCAGCATAACCGTTCTTCAGTATTTCATTGTAGTCAATGAACTCGCCGGTATATTTACCAGTGCCGTAGGGGAAGTCAGTTGCGTCAACCCATGCGCCACACGGCTGACGGTTAACGAAATATGGAGCCTTGTGCCAGCGGCGGATGTCATAGTAAGCAAATCCCTGACCGAAGAGTTCGATCATGCGCTCGCGGCGGATTTCCCAAAGCACGGGGTCAACCTCATAGTTTGTCTTACCGTCATATCCGCGTGTCCAGGGAGCTGTACCCTTATCGCGGTCAGGGTCAAAGTCGTCGGTGATGTCGGCGATTTTCAGATGACCCATCTCCACACGGTCGCGGAGCTTGTTGATGGTCATATCAGCTACGTCCTGCGTAAATCTGCCGCGTTCGAAAGCAGCTTCAGCATAGTTGAGGAGCACCTCTTCGATTAGGAATATAGGCTTGTCAGATGTCTGGAAACTTCCGTTTGAGCCAACTTCCCACATTGTGAAGTTTTTCCAGAAGTAGTAGCCTGTCCAGCAACGCATATAGTTGTCGGTCTGAGAGTACTGTGTGATGTTGGGCGATGAGTGACACATTGAGCCGCCCCAGTTGTGACCGGGCAGACGCTTAACGCCCCATGACTCGATGCCTTCGCCGTTTTCGCAGTGGATGTTCGGACCGAGGTAGTCGATATAGCGGCGGAACTTGATTGAGTCTTCCTCAGAAATTACGCGCGGACCGCCATTGAGGTTCTCACCAACCTTCCAGAATGTCCATTTCAGGAATGTCGTGATATTGTCGGGATTAGCAAAGTTCTGAACCTTGCCCTGGGCAGGAGGACAGAAGTTGACGATGAGGCGTGGGTCACGGTTATTGAAGTAGTCATAGAGGTCCTTGCCTTCGCCGCCCTCAAATCCTGAGTTGGGGTTGTTGATAGGCATACCGTTCTTCATAAGGAACATATCGACCGTGCTCTGAGGAGCGTCGCAACGGTGAGCCTCAACGTGAATAAGGTCACTGAAGCGGTGCATCAGCAGGTTGTTGTACTCCTTGTACATGATTACACCAGGTTTTCCCTTGAGGCTTTCTGACGTAAGCATTTCATCGTAGCCTGCACCGGGATAGTGGTTGAAGCCGTTGCCTGTGTAAAGGGTCGGATAAGCGTTCATCAGCTCTTGAGAAATGGTGAGACACTTGTCGAGATACTGCTGCCAGGGTTCGTCGGTGAGATTGTGATATTTTGCCCATGTGCCTTCGCGGAGAAGGAAGCGGCTGAGAGCTGCCTTACAAGCATTTGCGGTGAGCGGATTTGTACCGTCCTTTGATGAATCACCGATATTGGCGATTGCATATTCGAGACGCGCGATAATACTGTCGGCTACCTGCTTACGAGGTGTGCGAGGACCGTAAGCCTCGGGAGACTCGTCGGTCAGCACCTTAGTAATATAAGGTATATCGCCAAAACGGTTTACAAGCTCCATATACCACCATGAGTGGAAGAAGTAGCCCACCGAGCGCCAGTGACGCTTCTCGGCTTCGGTCAGATTGCCGTCGTCGAGATGTGAGAGCATGATGTTGACTCTTCGGATTTCAGAGAAGTTCCACACGCTCGATGTTGTGGTCGGCGTCACATTCTGCCATGCATACGGGTTGTGTGAGCCTTCTCGGTTGGTCATAAGGCCTGAGTTATAGTCGCTCGTCCACTGACCGCCCCAGTAATATGAGCCGCCGCTGAAGTTGGTGAAAATATTGGCATTTGTAAACAGATTGTAGCTCTGATACATATATGCCTGGAAGTTCTCGTATGTCTGGAACGCATTCTGCTCGGTGAGACTGGTCTGGGGGTATCTCTCCAGATAGTCATCGTTGCACGATGTCAATGAGACGCCGGCTGCAACCAGACACGCTGCTGAAAGTGCTTTATATATTGTTTTCATTGGATTACTTATCGGTAATTAAAGTTAGAATGATATTGTGGCACCGAATGACCATGTACGGTAGAAGGGATATGACCATGACATGCTTTCGGGGTCATAGCCCTTGGGCAGTGAGGTGATGGTCGCAAGATTCTCTACGCTGAAGAACACGCGTAACTGGCTGATTGAAGCCTTCTGCACGAGAGCGTGGGGGAAAGTGTAGCCGAGTGTCAGGTTCTTCACGCGCAGATAAGAAGCGTTCTGCAGATATTTGTCTGACGTACGCGTATTTGAGCCTGCGTTGTTTTCCTGATTGTAGATGCGGAAGAGTTTTGCATCAGGGTTGGCTGCCACCATGAAGTCCGGGCTTTCGGGGTCATAGCTCTTGGCTGTCCAATAGTCAGTCTGATTAGAGAATACTGGCCAGAACACACCGTCAGCACCTGCGCCGCCGAAGGGGAACATTGAAGCGCCGCTGAGCCAGTAGTCGCGTTTGCCAACGCCCTGAAGCATCACGTCGAGGTCAAAGCCTTTCCAGCTCACGCCTGCTGATGCTCCAAACTGGAAGCGTGAAGTTGAGTTACCGATCACCTTGCGGTCGCCCGGATCGTCAACCGTGCTTGCGCCGGCTGTGATGATATTATCGCCGTCGAGGTCTTTGAATTTTTCGTCACCGGGGCGCACGGTGTAGCCCTGGATAGAGGTTACGCCTTCTTTAAGCACCCATGTGCCTTTCTTTGCCTGCTCCAGGTCAAAATCATCTATTGAATAGAATCCGTCGCTGACATAGCCCCAGATTTGATTGATTTCGCGTCCGTTATACCACTGGCTCAGTGAACCGGTAGCGTTGTTAAACTTAGTGATTTTCGACATGTGGTCATATACGTTGGCGCTCACGCGGTAGCTCCAGTCGCCGATGCGGTCCTGCCAGCGGATTGAGAGTTCCCAGCCATCAGTGCGCATGTTTGCGACGTTCTGCAGAGGCGCTGCAGCTCCGACTGTGCTCGGTATTTCAAGACCGTCGGCAAGCATGCCTTCGGTGTAGCGCTTGTAGTAGTCAAATGTTCCTGATAAGCGGTTGTTAAGGAAGCTGACGTCGATACCGAAGTCAAGCGACTTGACAGTCTCCCATGTATAGTTGGCGCGTACAAGGCCCGGCATTGTAATCACCGTCACGAGCTTGCCGTCGTTAAGCCATACATTGCTTTGGTCTACTTCCATTGCCGGAACGAAACCATAGGGATCAATGTTTTGGTTGCCGATTGAACCGTAAGAGATACGGGGCTTGAGTTCTGTTAGCCAGCCGCGAGTGCCTTCCATAAATTTCTCCTGTGCTACGCGCCATGCACCCTGGATTGAGGGGAAGAAACCATAGCGGTTGCTCTTGGGGAACTTCGACGAGCCGTCGTAGCGTGCACTGATGTCAACGAGATAGCGGTCGTCAAAATTATATGATATACGTCCGAAACCACCGCGGATAGTGTACTGCTCATATTCGTCGGTAAGCTCTTTTTCGCCTGTGCCACCCTGGAATGAAGGCACTGTGATTACAGCCTGACCCTGCAC
>CAMWQZ010000158.1 GCA_947176515.1 uncultured Bacteroidales bacterium
CAGTCCTCCTGCTCCGCCGGCGCGATTCACCGGGGTTGCCATCCCCATAACAATGTTGTTAGGGGTCTGGAACATGCCGAAGCCTACACCACAAATCGCCATACGCCATGCGATATTCCACTCGGCAGGATTTGAGCCTGTGAATATAAGAAGAAATACGCCTATGACGAAGACAGCCATGCCAAGGGCAGCCGTTGCTCCCGGGTTATGGCGCTCGACATATCGGGCAGCGATAGGCGACACTATCATTGTGGCGAGCGGCCAGGGAGTCATCAGCAAGCCTGTGGTTATGGCTGAGAAATGATAGCAGTTGAGATATAGGAACGGGAGAGCAATCATCGCCATGTTTTGGGCGATGAAAGAGCAAACCGATGTGGCGATGCTCATAGTGTACATCGAATTTTTGAAGAGGTCGACAGGCAGCAACGGCTGTTCGTGGCTGAACTGGCGCCTGACATAAAAGAATCCGACCGCCAAACCTACCACGAGTAAAACTATGCTTAGCACCATGTCGCCTTTGCGAGTGATGTTACCCAGAGCATAAAATATCAAGCCAAAGACTAACATGTTTTCAAATGCACTCATCCAGTCGAAACGAGGCTTATGGTCAACCGCAGGGTTGTGAGGCAGTAATCGCCAGCCAATAAAAAATGCGGCGATGCCGAGGGGTACATTTATGAGAAAGAGCCAATGCCATGAAGCAATCGACAAAATCGCTCCGGCTATGGTAGGACCGGCAGCCGTGGCGATGGCAATACACATGGCATTTAGCGCCATGCCGCGGCCAAGAATCTCCCGGGGATATATAAGCCGGACGAGGGCAATGTTGACGCCCATAACGCAAGCTGCGCCTACACCCTGAATCGCACGGGCAACGACAACCATTGTAAAGCTTTGGGCAGCAGCACATAGAGCAGATGACGCAGTGAATATAACCACTCCGATTAAAAAGGTGCGCTTATAGCTGTGAAGGTCGCCAATGGAGCTTACGGGCAAAAGCAACATGGTGATAACCAACTGATAGATTGTTACTATCCACACAGACTGAGAGTTGGAAATCGAAAATTTTTCAGCTAAAATCGGCAATGCGACGTTGACAACCGTCACGTCGAGGACCGTCATAACAAGCACAATCTGCAATGCTATAACAGCTATATATTTGCGATATGGAAAACCTATTGCGGTCATATACTCCTGCTTTTAATATGAATAAGGAGCAGACAGCAAATTTGTTTGCATGAGCTGTGAAATAAATGCCCGTCAATCGGATGATTGGCGACGAGTGCGGTGAGTGATAGCACGACGTGCAACCGCAAGACGTCGCCAAGCGTTGCGCACCCTGCGCCACAGCGGCAGGGGCACGGCGGCAATGTCGCTCGACATCGGGTCGACAAACGATGTGAGTGACGGGCCTTCGCCGAACTGCTCGGGATAGATGATAAGGAGATTGTTTCCGGCAAAGTAGCGCTGAAGGAAAGACGGCATCTCGCTTATCGCCGAGGAGAATGACACTGAATTGGGACGGGCACCGATGATGACGAAGAGGTCATCTTCATTAATCTTATTGGCAAGCAGAACGTAATCGTCGTTGGCTTCGAGAGTGTCAAACTCACAACGTATGCCATAGTTCTCACGATAGAGCACACCGCGTATCAGCGGCTGGGCGTCGGCGCAGCAACAGAAGATAATGCGACAGCCAAGTTGTCGGGTCAATCGGGCGAGCCCCCTAACCCATCGGCTGAAGCCAGTCTCGTACTGCGCACGATATGGCACCCACACGACGATGCGCGTAACGGTGTTAAGGGGTATGAAGCAACGACTGATGAGAACCATCTTATTACTTGAACGCAGAAGTTTCTCAACCTTGTTGCCAAAGAATGTATCGATCACACCGGCGCGACGGTGCATGCCGAGAATAACCTCGGTGATATCACGTTCCTCGATGGCGTTGAGAACGCCGGTAACGGTGTTGAGGTCAAAGCGCTCGAGAGTCTCAACGGTGACATCAGCAGCCGCACCTGCCTTTCGGGCTGATTCCAAAGAGGTCTTAGCGAGGCCTTTTGCAGACTTAGAGTTGTCGTCGCGAACGTGGAGGGCGAACATACTATGACTGCCGCGGTCGTTGCGCATCAACACGGCTAATTCGACAAGTTGGGCGGCGGAATCGGGATTGGCAACAGTTATAAGGGTGTTGTTGACACGGGTCTGGCGAATCACACCATCTTGTTCCTCGGCGGCAAGCATGCGAACCTTCAGTTTGGGCGCGTTAGCGGCCGTAATTATCGGTGCGAGCGCACAGGTGACAAGGATTACAAGGACTGTGCTGTTAAGAATACGAGTGTCAAGCATGCCGAGATTGTAGCCGAGGGTAACAACGGCAAGGGCGACGGCGGTGTGGGCTGCGGTGAGACCGAACATCACGCCTTCGCTGCTCGAATCAAGATGGTTGGCCTTGCAGGCGATAAACGCAGGCAGCCATTTGCTGACCACAGCAACAGCAAGCATTATGCCTGCCACGGCGAGGGTGTCGGCGTTGGCGATGACACGAATGTTAATCATCATGCCGACGCTGATAAGGAAGTAAGGGATAAACAATGCGTTACCGACAAACTCTATCGAACCCATGAGGGACGATGCAGGCGGTACATAACGGTTGAGTAACAGTCCGGCAAAGAAGGCACCAAGGACAGGTTCGAGGCCTATCAGCTGAGCTGTCCATGCTGCAAAGAAAACCATTGCGAGCACAAAAACATACTGCGTCACCTTGTCGTTGTGGCTCTTAAAGAAACGGCGAGTGATGCGCGGATAGAGATAAAGCAGTGCGACGCACCAGAGTGCAAGCTTGACTATCAGAACAGCCTGAGCGATAAGGTCGAAAGAACCCTCGCGACGGACGTTTACGGCGGCTGCAAGCACAAGAAGGGCGCCGATAACGGCAATAATAGTGCCGACTATAGAAATGAGTACGGCAGGGGCCTTGGTTATGCCGAAACGGGCTGCTACAGGATAGGAAATCAAAGTGTGGGACGCATACATCGCCCCCAAAAGCACAGATGTCAACCAGTCAAGGCCAAGTAGCCAAACGCTCGTCAAAATGCCGAGTATAAGTGGGATAAAAAGAGTCAGCAGTCCGAAAAACAAACCTTTGCGCATGTTGAGCCGCAAATGGTACATGTCAATTTCAAGACCGGCCAAGAACATGAGGTAAAGGAGCCCGACCTGACCGAAAATTGCAAAACTCGAATCATTGTCGAGCACATTAAAGCCATAAGGACCAATGACAACACCGGCCACAATCATGCCTATGATGTGAGGTATCTTCAGGCGGTTGAGTAGCAGAGGCGTAAACAGAATGATGACCAGGACGATGAAGAAAATCTGCACCGGCTGCGTCACCAAAGGGCCTGAGTCGAGGAGAATCATCGGCTTACGCTAATAAGGGATTAATGCTTAAAGCAGCCTTTTTCAAGCATATACTGAGCAATCTGAACGGCGTTGAGCGCTGCTCCCTTGCGAATCTGGTCGCTGACGGCCCAGAATGCGAGACCGTGGTCATTGGAAATATCGCGGCGCACACGACCAACATAGACCGGGTCACAATCAGCAGCGAAAAGAGGCATGGGATATTTCTTTTCGGCAGGATTGTCAATCAGCACGACACCAGGAGCCTTGGCAAATGCCTCACGGGCGGCCTCGACGGTCACTGGCTCGACGGTTTCAACCCAGATTGCTTCGCTATGAGCGCGAAGAACGGGAACACGAACACAAGTCGCACTAACCTCAATCTGAGGAAGGTGCATAATCTTGCGTGTCTCGTGGTACATCTTCATCTCCTCTTTGGTGTAGTCGTTGTCCTGAAAGACGTCGATATGAGGGATGACGTTGTAGGCGAGCTGATAGGCAAAGCGTTCAATCTTGGGTTCTTCGCCGGCCGACAGTGCGCGAGCCTGCTCAACGAGCTCATCCATAGCGGCAGCGCCTGCGCCACTCGCTGCCTGATAAGTCGCGACATGGACACGTTTTATTTCTGACAGACGGTTAATCGGGGCGAGCGCCACGACCATCTGGATCGTCGTACAGTTAGGATTAGCAATTATGCGGCGCGGCGCATTAAGGGCATCATCGCCATTAACTTCGGGAACGACCAAGGGCACATCGGCATCCATGCGGAACGCACTCGAATTGTCAATCATCACTGCACCATGGCGAGTGATGACGTCGGCAAAACGCTTGGATGTGTCGCCGCCGGCTGAGACAAACGCCACGTCAACGCCTTTGAATGCATCGTTATCACAGAGCTCTTCAACGACGTAGTCTTTACCGCGGAAAGCATATTTACGCCCGGCACTTCTCACCGAACCAAAAAGTTTCAAATCGTCAACGGGAAAATCAGTCTGCTCGAGCACTTTGAGAAACTCCTGCCCTACAGCTCCACTTGCACCGACAATTGCAACGTTCATTCTTACTATATTATCCTAAATATTAATGTGATATTGATGTCAGATTTTTTATTTCCGCAAAATTACGAAATAATGGTGAAATAATGCCGATTGGTCTTTAAATTTAATCGTAAATTATAATAAAAAAGATGGC
>CAMWQZ010000159.1 GCA_947176515.1 uncultured Bacteroidales bacterium
ATTCAGAATATATCATCCCTACAAAGATTTCTAACAGCATATGGTTTAACACTGGCGTTCGACATAATAAGACTGCTGCAATCAAAAAATACTATAACGCAGAAATTCACCACGGCAATCTGACATCTCCTTCAGAAGTCAAGTCCATCAATTCGTGGATAAGCAAATCTGCTGACGGCGGTATAAATGCACCAAATTTCACCGTCCCAAGCGGAACAGCCTTGATTATAAATTCATTGCTATATTTCAATCAACAATGGGACTGGGATTATCATTTTTCGAGTTCTCGCAACGACATATTTTCAACACCAAAAGGTCCACGCGAAGCCAATTTTATGGATGCCGAAATTAAAGCTCGTTATTACAAGAATGAAATATATGAGAGTGCAATCTTAGAATTGACAAGATACAGCATTATTTGTCTCCTCCCCAATAATAAAGAATTAAATACATTAACTCAGAGAATTAACGCCGATGACATACTTACAATTCTTGAGAATAGCACTAAAAGAGATATAGAACTCACATTTCCAGTCTTTAGCATAAATTGCAACTTATCACTATTGCCCATATTTGCGAAGCACGGCATAACCCCCAGCAAAGCCCTTGCCTCAAACATAGCGATTACGGCGCAAAGTATTAAGTTAGATCAATTGTCGACAATCCGTGTCAACCAAACCGGAGTTGCAGCCGGAAGCGTTACCTCACTCTGTGTTATTTTAAGCGCTATGGATTTAGATGAGCCCATTAAACTAAATTTCAACCGTCCTTTTATATTCTTTATCGTTGACCACGTAACAAAGACGATCCTGTTTGCCGGCCAATATGTTGGCCCTGTAGAATGAGTATAAACCTCACCTAAATACGCCTTATGATTATGACTCGATTTATTACTTTCGTATTTATTGTCATCGCGGCTACAGCATGCACAACTGCCACTAAAACCGATACAACAAATCAGGATAAAGCAGATATGACAAGTGTTGACAGCATCGCCGCAGACACCTTAGTTGTTGAAACGGAAATCTCGCTGCCGGAACTCAACATCGATAACTTTGAGCTGGATTACTTCAAAGAAATCGCTAAAACTGCTGACAATAAAAATTTTTCAACTTCACCTGTAAGTGTAACATTCTCACTTTCAATGATAGCGAATTTCTGCGACACTCCGCTACAAAAACAAATCATCAAAGTCATGAAGGCTGAATCCCTTACACGGTTGAACAATAGGGTTTTAAGAGATATTAACAGACTGACAAATTCATCAGAGGATACAAAAATGCTTATTGGCAATAGTCTCTGGTTAACAAATACGCAACCAATCAATCTCGGCAGCCGGCGCGACTCTCTACAAAAATATTTCAAAGCAACCGTCGCTGAAGTCGACTTTAGCAATCCACAAACTATTGATAGAATTATCAGCTGGGGACATCAGGCGAGTGATGGCAACATTACGCCAAATATTCCTCACTTCAGCCAGGATTGTGGGAGTATAGCAATTAGTCTTTTGTATTATATCGGCTCTTGGATAAGCCCATTTGACAAGAATGCCACTAAAAAACAAATTTTTCATAAAGCTGACGGTGACACCTTGGTTGATATGATGCACAAAGAGTTTTCCACTCGCTACTATTCCACAAAAGACTTTAAATCAGTTACAATGGCCTTAAAAGGCGACAACTCATTACTCCTAATCCTACCTAAGAAAGGACTGACTCCGAATGATATTCTCACAAATTTTAATTCATCAAGCCTTAAACGCACCATAGACAATGGTCAACAAACTTATATTCAGCTTTCGCTCCCACGCTTTGAAATAAACACCCAACAATCAATTGGACAGCCATTAAAAAACATAGGAATCGAACTTCTCCCTACTCAATTTAAGTGTCTTGGGTTGCGGAACTTAGGAATAAGCATAGATCAACTTACCAAAATCAAATTAGATGAAGAGGGTGTTCAGGCAAAGGCAGATACTCAAACGATCACTGTAATATTAAGCTGTGATGATGACAAATATGATGACAACCCAGAACCAATAGTAATCAAGTTTGACAGACCTTTTATATATCTATTGAGAAACAACAAAACTAAGTCAATCATTATGTCGGGAATATACGCCGGACCTGAAGAATGAATATAAATATAAATTTATTCAAAATGAAAATAACAAATATCCTCCTCTCATTTTTGGTTGTTGGGCAAGCTGTCCTTTGCCAAAGTTGTTCAAATGAAGAAGAACCATCTGTAGAAAACTTAGATTTATTTCAACAAAAGGCCACTGAACTCGGAATTAAACTCTTTAAATGCGCTGAGCAATCTTCGCCGGATAAAAATCTGATACTTTCCCCATTTGATGCTCAACTGGCCCTTTCGATGGCTGCCAATCTGCCTGACACATCATTTAGGAATCAAGTGTGCCGAATATTTGGCTACGACAACATCACTCAGCTAAACGCTACAAATAAATATTTAATAAAACAACTCACTTCGCCAATAACAATATTTCAAGATGAGCCTCCAATTATAACTACCAAAATCTCCAACTCCGTGTGGTCAAACAACGCCATTCCAAGAAGAAACGCAAAACCTATCGCAAAATATTATTTTGCAGATGTAAACAAAGGAGATTTGAGTTCTGAAGAGGTAGCTGGCGACTTAAAAAAATGGATGAGGTCATCTGGAATCAAAATGGCTCAAGCGTCAATTCCCGAAAATACTGATATAGCAATTTTTTCACTTTTGTATTTCAATCAAGAATGGAACTATAACTACCATTTTTCAGAGTCTTATAAAGATATATTTTACACATTGCAGGGTGAAAAACCTACAGCCTTTATGAGAGCTGAAATTAACGCACTTTATCATGCAAATGAAAAATTTGAAAGTGTAATTTTAAAGCTTTTGAAATATCAGATGATCTGCACACTACCAGTAGAGTCCTCTTTGTCTGAAGCCATTAAAGCTTTTGAAGTTACTGATTTATATGACATTATTGAAAAGGCAAAATCTCAAGATATCAATATTTATTTCCCAGTGTTTAAATTCCGCAAACAATTAGACCTTAACCCTTTGTTTAATAAATGCGGCTTCTATATGCCTTCACAACGCGTCAAATGCGAGCAAACATCGACTATAGAAGTTGACCAAACCGGAGTTGCCGCCGGAAGCGTAACTTCTCTATATTGCGTATTAAGCGCTCCATGCATAGAGAACCCAATCGAACTAAAATTCAATCGACCGTTTATGTTCTTTATCATTGACCCAGAAACAAAGACATTACTATTTGCCGGCCAATGCGTAGGACCTGTAGAATGAATACCACTTGACAACTAAGAACGGAATAATCGTCATGATTGCAAATTTAAGAAAATAATCTCACCATAGGAAAAGTTGTCCCACTAAACGCGGAACCTAATATGTTGGTTATACCGTTAACCTGTGGCGGCATTGCGCTAAACGCTCAATTTGCCACAGGCTATCCAAAAGAAACCCGGCCACGCCGGGTACGCGCTAACGCGTTTACCATCGGAAAAATGAAATTATTACGGTTTTAGTTAATATATAAAAAAACTCGCCGATGACTTAAATCACCGGCGAGTTTTTATTGGATTAATCTAAGCGATTATTCTTCTGGAGCTACACCCCACTGCTGTTGAGCGAGACGGAGGTAGTTGTTGTAACGCCACTGAGCGTTCTTCTTGGCGGCAGCGAAGAGTTCGGCTGCTTCGTTGGGATACTGTTTCCAAACAGAAGCATAGCGAACCTCACCCTTGAGGAAGTCGTCAAACTTATCCCAGTCGGGAGCCTTGCTGTCGAGAGTGAAGGGGTTCTTGCCTTCGTCTTCGAGAGCAGGGTTATAGCGCCAGAGGTGCCAGTAGCCACATTCAACGGCGCGAGCTTCTTCAGCCTGTGAGTGACCCATGCCGGCGCGGAGACCGTGGTTGATACAGGGTGAGTAAGCGATGATGATTGACGGTCCGTCGTAAGCTTCAGCTTCGCGGATAGCCTTGAGAGTCTGAGCATTGTCAGCGCCCATAGCAATCTGTGCGCAATATACGTAGCCGTAAGTCGAAGCGATAAGGCCGAGGTCTTTCTTGCGGATGCGCTTGCCGGCAGCAGCAAACTTAGCGATAGCGCCGACAGGAGTAGCCTTAGAAGCCTGACCACCAGTGTTAGAGTAAACCTCAGTGTCAACAACGAGAACGTTGATGTTCTTGCCAGAAGCGAGCACGTGGTCAAGACCACCGAAACCGATATCGTAAGCTGCACCGTCACCAGCGATAATCCACTGCGAACGTGCTACGAGATAGCCCTTAAGCTCTACAATGCCCTTGCAGATATCGCAATCGCAAGCTGAGCAAAGCGGTACAATCTTATCGGCGATTTCGCGAGTCTTGGCAGGATTTTCGCTGTTTGCGAGCCATTCGGCTGCGAGAGCCTTGATTTCGTCGCTGCAGCAGTCGCAAGACTGAGCCTTTGTCATAAGGTCAACAAGGCGAGCGCGCATCTTCTCAGTAGCAATCTTCATGCCGAGGCCGAATTCGGCGAAGTCTTCGAAGAGTGAGTTACCCCATGCCGGAC
>CAMWQZ010000160.1 GCA_947176515.1 uncultured Bacteroidales bacterium
CAGATAGTAAATAATATATTCTACACTGTTACTGACCTCGCAAATCCTTATGTCGAGATGCGTGTTGCCAAGGCTGGTAACCAAATGCGTAAACTCGAAACCGTTCCCGAAATCGCCGACCGCATGAATAAGCCCGGCGAACGATATTTTGCAGGTGTTAACGCTGACTTTTTTAATATGGGCGAGCCATATAACCCTATAGGCATGTGCTTTGCTAACGGTTTTCTGACTAATTATGCAACAGACGGCGCGGATATTGACCCTTATTATCTCGTCATAAATAAAGACGGTGTCCCGACGTTAGCCCGTCATGTAGATAATGACTGGGAAGGCACCATGACGTTCCCTGATGGTTCAAAGTATAATTTCCATCTTAATTCTCATCGGGCAGAAGATGAGATTCTGGTCTATACTCCCCAGTGGCAGTTTTATGATTGGTATAGCGGCAAGATGCACGATGTGGGACGAACTGGTACAAACCCTTACGGCGTAGAAGTTAAGGTGCGTCATATTGGTCAAAATGTTTTATTTGGCAATAATCTTCAGCTTGAAGTAACCGAAGACCCTGAAGTCGGGGTAGGTAACATGTCTATCCCTTCTGATGGCTATGTTATTTCAGCTCATGGCGAAGCATGCCAATATGTTTCATCATTGAAAAAAGGCGATGTTGTAATCGCAAATGTCGGTTTTAGTGCAGATGAAAATCCCACATCTGCCAAAGAACTCGTCGGCGGCTTCCCCATAATACTTGCAAATAGTAGAGTACAGTCAACACCTTCTTATCCCGAACATCTTTCTGGCCCGGAACCTCGCTCGGCAGTCGGTTTCAATGATGACAAAAGTAAACTTGTCATGCTTGTTGTTGACGGCCGCAAAGCCGGAGGCGCTTATGGCGTTTCTCAGAAGCAGCTTGCCGTTATCATGCGCTACGTTGGTTGTTCAGATGCTATGAACTTTGACGGCGGAGGGTCTTCGACAATGTATGTTGATGGTTTCGGTGTTAAAAACGTGCCGTCAAGTTCAAGCCTCGACAAACGTCCCGAAGGTACACCACGCACTGTCGTCAACGCCCTTTTTGCTGTGGCTAATGCTCCTGTCGACAATGAGATAGCATCAATCGAACTGCGCGACAAGAGCTTATCGCTTAATACTGGTGAGTCTTTCACCCCTGTTGTCTACGGCTATAATAAATATGGCGTCATGGTTTCCACTGATTTGCAAGGATGCACATTCATAGTCCCCGAAGCTATCGCTTCAGTCAACGGCTCGACTATTACAGCCACAGACGGAAATTATTGCGGAGTTCTCACCGCAGATTACAATGGTATAACCTACACAATTCCTGTCAGCATCAACGGGGGCGGTGATTTTATTACATCTTCAGTTAATGACGCTATTGTAGATGATGAAATCGCAGACGACTATTACCTCTTAAACGGTATAAAAACCTCATCTCCCGTTCCAGGACAGATAACTGTCACCAGTGACGGTAAGAAAATCTTAATAAAATAGTCTGTAAATATCAACCAATTTGATAAATCGCCGCTCCCGTTGCAAACAATAGACGGGGGCGGTTGTTCATTATATTAGGCAGGCAATAAAAGTCTGTCCCATTCAATTATTCATCATATTTATCATTATGGCTGACACGAATGTAAAACCTAAACGCTCAAAGTTTCTCAGTTTTGTGCTGACGTCCTTGCATATTGTGGTTCTGATTGCAGCAGCATTACTGATTTTTATTATAACGCGCGATACATTTGAAAATGTATCATTCCTTTCAGACCCCCAATATCTGAAGTTTCAGTTTTGGATTTGTCTGATTTTCATGTTCGACATCATCGTGGATTTTATATTCGTGGCAAAGACATGGGCTCATCGTTTACTTGAGGTGCTCTTCTTCATACTTTGTGTGCCCTTTGTCAACGTTATTAATTATTTTGACATACATGTGTCGGGAGAGATATTTTTCTTGTTGCGTCTTTTACCGATGCTCCGGGCAACATATATTATTGTTCAGGTAACCAGTACTCTGAAGACAGACACCATGACCAATCTTTTCAAGGCCTACATCATCCTGTTTGTCGTTGTTGTCTACTTCTCGAGCCTAATGTTTTATGTTGAGGAGCATCCTGTCAATAAAGGTGTCGATACATATTGGTCAGCCTTATGGTGGACTATAATGACCCTAACCACTGCTGGATGCTATATTACTGAGGTAACAACGGTCGGTAAAATACTTTCGGTAGTGTTATCGGGTGGGGGACTTATTCTTTTCCCGGTCTTTACTGTCTACGTGGCCAATGCCGTCACCGGCACGTCAAGTTCTTCGGATTCAGACTCTCAGCCGTCAACCGACAATCAAAACCAGTCAGCTGACAATAAAAATCAATCTGAAAACTCTGATGAAGCCGGAAATAATGCTAACTTTGCTAACGCAAATCAACAGAGCTCATCGACTAACGCATAATGAACTTCTCACAGAAAATAGATAACTTGCGTAAACGCGCTGTCAACTTATGGCAGTACGGTTCCACTGATGTTTGGAATGATCGTAAGAACACCTTTAAGGTAAAAGTTCTTAAGACGCTTAACCTGTCAGTTAGGTCTTTCATGAGCGCTGACATTCAGTCACAGGCATGCGCTATGACCTACCGCACCGTCCTCGCAATAGTTCCGGCTCTTGCCATGCTCTTTGCTCTTGGACGGGGTTTTGGCTTGCAGACATTGATAGAAAAAGAACTTTACTCAATCTTCCACGCTCAGCGTGAAGCCATAAGCCGCATGCTCGCCTTTGTCGACTCATATCTTAATCAGGCGAGTGAAGGCATTTTTGTTGGCATAGGCATTCTCTTCTTGCTCTGGACTTTGATTTCACTTGTCAGCAGCGTCGAAGACAGCTTCAATGCTGTCTGGGGAGTCAAAGAAGGACGGCGCATGTGGCGTAAGATCACTGCTTACACAGCGATGTTGCTTATTTTGCCTATCTTGATGATATGTGCCGGAGGTCTGAACATGCTTCTATCATCTACCATCGACTCTATTTTCCATTTCAAATTTCTCACGCCTCTGGTGACCGTTTTTCTCGAAGCCGGTTCGTGGGTGTTCACGTGGCTGTTTTTCACGGCCGTATACATGTTGATACCGAATGTCAAAGTCAAGTTTGCCAATGCCTTTATCGCTGGAGCGCTGGCTGGTACAGGCTTTTTAGTCTTGCAATGGATTTTTGTAACTGGCCAGATGTATGTTGCGAAATACAACGCAATCTACGGTAGTGTTTCATTTATCCCGTTGATGCTTATTTGGTTACAGCTTGTTTGGGTTATCACTCTTTCTGGAGCAGTGCTTTGTTATGCTTCTCAGAATATTTTCGAATTTGATTTCAAAGAAGATGTCGACCGCATTTCTCTCCGCTATCGCGAAAAGGTCATTATGGCAGTTGCAGTGGTTATCGTTCGCCGCTTTGCCGACTCTCAGCCTCCGATAACTGTTCGTGATATCATCGTAGAATACCATCTGCCATCGCGTCTTGTCAATAGTGCCATTGATACCCTTGTGACAGCTGGTTTAGTGTCGAGAGTAGTTATCAACGGTCAGAAGGAAGTATATGGCTATCAACCGGCCATGGAAGTCGATAAGATAACTGTCTCTGAGGTGCGCGACCGTCTTGAAGCGTCAGGCCGTCATGGTTTCATCCCACACTTTGATACCATGTTCCCCGGTGTTGTGCAGATTTATGATAAGATTTCAGCCTGTCTCGACCAATATGCAGGTAGTGTCCGTTTGGTCGACCTTCAGGTTAAAGATATAAAACAACCTACTAATAACTAATTGATTATGAAAAAAGTAATTTCTACAACCGCCGCTCCCGGCGCAATCGGTCCTTACTGTCAGGCAATTGATGCCGGCTCAATGGTTTTCGCTTCTGGTCAGATTCCCTTGAATCCTGAGACTGGCGAAATCCCCGAAGGAATCACAGCTCAGACCAAGCAATCCCTTGCCAACGTTAAAGCTATCCTTGCCGCTGCAGGTCTCTCTGTCGATAACGTTGTTAAGACAACTGTATTCCTTGCAGATATGAATGATTTCGCTGCAATGAACGAAGTTTATGCCGCAACATTTACCGAACCGTTCCCGGCTCGTTCAGCTGTCGCAGTCAAGACCCTTCCCAAAAACGTTTTAGTTGAAATCGAAGTTATCGCTATCCGATAATACTCATTAGGTCGGCTACTACAAAAGTGCTGCCACCGACAAAGATAGTGTCGCCCTCTTTCGCTTGAGAGAGGGCGATTTTATATCCCTCTTCGACGCTTGGCGATACACTTCCCTTTAGCCCTGCGTCAGCAGCTTTCTTGCTTAGGTCCTCTGCATCAAGTCCGCGAGGCACTGATGGTCTGACAAAGTGATAGTGTGCTTCGCGAGGCATCATGGCGAGTATGCCAGACACGTCCTTATCGTTCACAAATCCTATGACCATGTGAAGTTTGTTGCCATACGCGCGCAGACGCTCTGCCAGGTAGCGCCAACCTCCGATATTATGTCCGGTGTCACAGATTACGCTTGGGTTCTCTCC
>CAMWQZ010000161.1 GCA_947176515.1 uncultured Bacteroidales bacterium
GTATGACCCTGTCACTACGACGTACAGCAGCGACAGCCATCAATGGGCGCTTGCCTTTGTCACGGTTGCCTCCACAACCGCATACTGTAATCACAGAACATGTACGGCCAACTATGTCCCGAATTGCATCGAGGACATTGATTAGGGCATCAGGAGTATGAGCGTAGTCAACAATCGCGGTAATGCCGTTGCGAGAACGGAATGTCTGGAAGCGTCCGGCAACAGGAACGAGTCGGCTCATCTCGACGGGGATTTTCTCATGGTCATACCCCATAAGTACTGAAGAACCGAATACAGCCGTAAGATTAGATGCGTTGAATCTGCCTGTGAAAAGGGTTTCTACCTCAGTGCCATTGAATGTCATGGACATACCGTCTATACGGTTTTCGACAATATGACCTCTAAAGTCTGCCTCGGAGCGCACAGAGTAAGTGTAGACCTTAGCTCTGGTATTTTGGACGATAATCATGCCATTGCGGTCGTCTATGTTAGTGAGGGCAAATGCTTCTTTGGGCAAGAGGTCGAAAAACGACTGTTTGGCGGCAAGATATGCTTCAAACGTTTTGTGATAATCAAGATGGTCGCGTGTCAGATTGGTGAAAATGCCACCTGTGAAATGCAGCCCGGCAATGCGATGTTGATGGGCGGCATGACTGCTGACCTCCATGGCTGCAACTGAGCATCCGGCATCAACCATTTTGCTCAACAGACTATTCAATTCGATTGGGTCGGGAGTTGTGTGGGTAGATGGTATCTCTTCATCCTCAATTTTGTTGACAACGGTTGATAGTAATCCGGCACGGCGATTGTTCAGTCGGGCCATCTCGTAGATAAGTGTTGCAATAGTTGTTTTGCCATTAGTGCCGGTAACGCCAATCAGGGACAGTTTACGCGAGGGATTTCCAAACCATTGTGACGCAAGAAAACCTAAGGCAACCGAGGAATTGGCGACTTTTATCCATGTGATATCATTATTGATGTCGTTAGGGATTTCTTCACAAACGACAGCGACCGCTCCGTTATCTACAGCCGCTTTTATGAATTTATGGCCGTCGACATTCACTCCGCGAACGGCAATAAAAAGTGAGCCGGGGCGGCACTCTCTCGAATCAGCAGTGAGCGAGCTTATTTCAATGTTGTCATATCCAATTATTTCTTCGGTTATAATTGCGGATAAAAGAGTAGATAAAACCATATCGATTAATCTTGTTTTAGCGTGATTGAAACTTTTGAACCTTTTGGAAGGCGTGTTCGAGGAGATGGACTCTGGGATGCCACGTAACCCACACCGGCAAAATTAACGTTGAAGCCAGCTCGTTCGAGCGTAACTACGGCTTCGCGTATACCAAGACCACGAACGTCAGGCACAAGCCCTGGATCTGTGGGTGAAGGCGCTGAGATTATTGTACTTGCCGGCAGGTGCAAACCTGAGGCAAGCGTGTTGTGGCGTTTGTTATCGTTAGATGCGTAGAGCGTGGGGCGCGATTCTACGGGAGCTTCGTTGGTTATGTCAGCACAATTGTCGAGCATGCCTCTCGAATAGAGTTTCAGCGCAACATTTTTTAAAACTGTACCTGAAGTAGCAGCAGCTCCGTTATATGCTGGAGATGGATCGCTAATTAACACGAAGCCGGTATATTTAGGTTTGTCAAACGGGAAGAATCCGCAAAAGGCAAGTCTGTAATGACCATCGAGGTAGGCTCCGATTTTTGGGCGACTGTCATTAACTTTTGTGCTATCTCTTTTATCAGACGGTTTAGCTTCCGCAAGTATACGGCAGGAACCCGTTTTTCCGGCGATGCGAACGATATCATTCTTAAGAACTTTAGCTGTACCGCCCTCTCCCCACACTACCTCATGAAGCATGTCGCGGAGAATTTTTGCATTCTTTCGGCTGCATACGCTGTCACGCACATATGACACAGGTATAATCGAATCTGTTCCGTCTGGAGAACGCAGAGCCTTGACAAGTCGTGGACGCACGAATTTACCGTCGTTGGCGATTGCGTTATACATGGCACATGTATATAGCGGAGGAATCATTGTCGTATAGCCAAAAACCATACGAGATAAGGCAATTCGTCCACCTTTATTATTGGCAAGTGTGGGGAAATATGGTGTGCGTTCACGAGCCATACCAGTGTTGAATCGGTCAAAGAATCCGAGGTCACGCAAACGTTCACGGAAAGCATTGGGGTCATCCTCAAAATAACCAGTGAGGAGTTTAGCCATGCCTATGTTGGATGAATATTCAAGGAAACGACTTACTGGCAAAGATGAGGGAGAGTGGGTGTCGTTGATAGGTCGACCTCCGCAATATCGGAAGCCAACGCCTTTGGGCTCGATGTTAAACTGGCGGTCAAGTGGAAATGCAAAACCATCCTCAAGCGCGACAATCATAGAAATGGCCTTAACTACAGATCCCGGTTCATAGGCAAGGACTGCGCGGTTCATAGCCTCAATGTAGCGACCGGAGCCGGGGACCGTGTCACGTTCGAGGTTAGAAATGGCTTTAATATCGCCGGTCTCCACATCCATTATTAACGCAGTTCCCCATTCGGCGCCTGACTTAAGAAGCATATCGCCGAGTTCATATTCGAGTATGTCCTGCATTGTGATGTCGATGGTCGTTGTCACCGTGTAGCCAGGCTTAGGCGGTTGGATTGTCCAGTTTGCTACACGGTCAGTGAATAAAACTTTTTTTGCTTTGCCAGGGACACCGTAAAGCAATGAGTCAAGGGCGCGCTCCAGACCAGATATGCCACGCACATCACGTGGGGCAACTTCCCCTACACGACCGATACTTAGATTAGCCATGTCGCCATAGGGGTATTTACGTTTGAGAACTCGTTCGCGTACGAGGCCAGTACGGTTGGCATTGGTGCTAAGTTTGAAATATGGGAAATTCTTAACTCGTTGCACTTCATCATCAGGAATTTCTTTTAGAAGCATAAATGCTGATGACCTGTCTTTTTTAGGCTTTTCAAGAGGAGCGGAAAGATATTTTTTCCAGCCATCGCGAGTGCGTCGGGGAAAATAGTAAGCGAGACTGTCTGCAAGGCTATCAATGGCAGCTTTATATTCTCTAATCATGAATCGCTTGGCTTTGAAGTCAAGGCGAAGATTAAAATAATTGAGATTGGTGGCGAGAATACATCCGTCACTGGCAAGTATATCGCCGCGCAAGGGTTTGATGAGCACTGTATCGTCGAGATTTTGAGTGCCTTTCTTATTCCATTCTGCAGCGTTGATAATAGTGTTGTTGATGCCCATGAAGACAATTCCAGCGGCAATCAAAATTATAAACAGGGATATAAAGCCGAGACGCCCAAGTATGTGCATGCGTCGGCTACGAGCCGCTTTTTGCTTTTTGGCTTCATGTGCGGCCATCTTTGGTCTTGGACGTCGGTTATTTGCGTTCATCGGCATATTTTATTTGATAGGGTGGACGTCCTTGTATACCAAGGTCAAGATGGAGGGTGTCGACAAGCGCCTGCATCGAAGACTCGCGCGTCGATGACATGTAGTGAGAGCGCTGGCTTTGCAGCTCGGTCTTGATGATTGCGAGCTCTGATTCGAGAGCGGTGATGGTTTCCATACCGGTTACACAGTCATAGCGGTTTGAGATATAGACCATCACCAGACAAACTATAAAGGTTATCTGGACAAAATATTTTTTGAAAAAAAGGCTTGAAACCACTCTGCCATGGGCGACGCTACTGGCGGCGTCTGACAGGTGTTGCGTAGCACTTGATTTCTTTAGCTTGGTGAACAGCTTCATTGCGATAAAGAGAGGTTATGAATGATAGGTTAAATTTTTTCGGCGACTCTAAGTTTTGCACTCCGGCTTCTCGGGTTTCTCGCAATTTCTTCCTCGTCAGGTATGATGGGTTTGCTATAAACCTGTTTTAACGGGGTTGACATGCGTCCGAAGAAGTCTTTTTCGGCTTTACCGGCAAAGTTGCCAAAACGCATATAGTTTTTGACTAAACGGTCCTCAAGCGAATGGTAGGTCAATATGGACAAGCGTCCGCCAGGCTTAAGAGCTGCAGTTGCTTGTTGGAGGAATGACTGAAGCGCATCTAATTCGCCATTGACCTCAATACGTAGGGCCTGAAATATACAAGCCATTTCTTTTTTCTCCTTTTGTGCGCTAACAAAAGGCTTGCAGATTTCAAGGAGCCGATCAACGGTGTCGACGGGTGCGGAACGTCTTGCAGCGACAATTGCAGAGGCAATGCGTCGTGATTGGCGTAACTCACCGTAAAGATAGAAGATGTCAGACAAGCGCTCTTCGGTATACTCGTTTAGCACGTTTGCAGCCGTAAGACGTGCATGCTGGTTCATGCGCATGTCGAGACTGCCATTTGCTCTGAATGAAAAACCACGTTCGCTATCGTCAAAATGATGAAATGACACACCAAGATCTGCAAGAATTCCGTCCACTGAGCCGACTTCATAGTAGCGCAAAAAATTTGACAAAAATCTAAAATTCCCATATACCATGGTGAAACGGTCATCGGTAAACGCGCGCTTAACGGCATCCTCGTCTTGGTCAAATGAATAT
>CAMWQZ010000162.1 GCA_947176515.1 uncultured Bacteroidales bacterium
CTTCCCATGCTTCATAACTGTAATCGCAGCCGGTGCAACCAAGTGCATTAGCTTCTTTGGGCGGACATTTCTGACCCCAAAGGTGAGAGATAGGGCGGTCGGTGTGTTTTGCGAGTTCTTCGCAGATTACAGATGAGAACGATATGTACTGAGTGCGATCAGCGAGCCCATATTCATTAATCATATCTACGCATGCTTTTGCTACTTGGCGCTCGCGTTCGGGAGTGCTATGACCTTTGATTTCAAACACAAGGTCAATCGTTAAGTCTTTAGCCACGTCAAGAAACTGGCGCAGAGTAGGGAGGTTTTCGCCGTTTTCAAGTTTCTGTGCGCAGATTGTGTCAGATGGAGTGCTTGTCACCCAGTAGCCGTTGATAAGGCCGTCATGGTTGAGCACCAGTACATCGTCAGAAGTCATATAGACGTCAAACTCTGTAGCGTCGGCTCCGATAGAGTCTGCTTTTACAAGTGAACGGATTGAATTTTGTGCTGAACCTGGGGCCACCCAATAGCCGCGGTGCGCAACGATTTTAGTCGGTGTACTGCTGAAAGCTATGAGACTCGCAGCCATAGCAGCCATGCATAGTAAATGCTTTTTCATCGCAATTTTGTTATTGGTTTGTTACTCTATGATTTATTGGATTTACTTTCCAACAAAGTTAGCTAAAATATATAATATATTGCGTTTTTAAACCAAAAACTTTCGCAACGAAACTAAAATGTATTACGTTTACTTGCTTTTTGCAATCTATTTATATAAGAAACGCTTAATTGACTGCTTCGGTGTCTTTTCGAAAGGTTGCTCTACAATTTCGACATTACCAACCTTTTCATATGGTGCAACAAGGGCATTGAGTTCATTTCGATTTTCTTCCATAATCTCTGCGAGACGATTGCGGTCGATTCCTTCAGCCTCAGCACCTTCAAAGTCGGGAAATATCAAGCCTGTCAACCCTCCTCCACGTTCTACTATAATGCTTTCGTTGACATAAGGCATGTTGTTGAGCTTGGCTTCAATCTCTTCGGGATAGATATTTTGCCCCGTCGCGCTAAGAATCATTGTTTTGTAACGTCCTCGGATATAAATAGTCCGGTCATCAGGTTCACCCAGGGTACCCATATCACCAGTGTGTAGCCAGCCGTCTTCTTCAAGCACAGCTTCGGTAGCGTCAGGATTCTTATAGTAGCCCTTCATTACGTTGACGCCCTTAACCATAATTTCGCCCAATTGCGAACCATCTTCTTTCAGAAGTTTAGCCTTCATCAGACCCCTCAGCGTCCTGCCTGCCGACCCTGGGGCGAATCGCCTCCACGGACTATAGCTGATAAGCGGTCCACATTCGGTCATGCCGTAGCCAACGGTAAAGGGGAAATGGATTTTTAAAAGGAATGCCTCCACTTCAGGATTAAGTGGTGCACCGCCTACGATTACTTCTTCGAAGTTGCCGCCAAAGGCGTCAACAAGTTTCGCACGGATACGACTGTAGACAGCCTTGTCAAGCATCGGTACAGAGAGCACCCAACGGATTGAAGGTTTCGAAATCATCGGCAAAATGACTTTCTTGTAAATCTTCTCCAAAATGAGCGGCACGCATATCACCAACGAAGGCTTAACTTTACGCAACGCCGTCAGCAGTAATTGTGGTGTCGGTTGACGCCCAAGCACGGTGACGTGAGTACCCGTAGCCATTGGCACAAGCATGTCGAATGCACAAGCGTAGGCATGGGCGAGTGGAAGAAACGCAAGTGCTCGTGACCCCTCATAGTGCAGGCGCGAACGTATGCCGAAAACGACGGTGCCCCAAAGATTACGGTAGCTGAGCATTACCCCTTTCGAGAAGCCGGTCGTGCCAGATGTATAGTTGATTACAGCCGTGTCATCATCGGGCCGTGGGAGATATTTTATATTGTCAGCCGTAAAACCATCTGGATATCGCTTGTTGAAATTGCGCGTTAGACTATGGATGATTTGCGATGGCGCTTTACACTTGTCTTTTCCTGAGTTACGATATCTGTCAGCTCTCTCGGCAATCACTTTGCGAGTTTCGAGACTGACCACGCAGTTGATTTCAGGAAACTCGTCATGGCTCATTTTCTCCCAGATGTTTTCATTGATAAACAATATGTTTGCATCTGAGTGATTTATAATATTTTGAGCGTCGACAGGATTGAACTCATTGAGAATCGGCACAATTACAGCTCCATAAGTGATTGTTCCCATAAAAATCACAATCCAATTGACGGAGTTGCGTCCCATCAGTGCCACTTTGTCGCCAGGCTTAATTCCTGCCATTTCATAAAACAGGTGGAGACGGGCTATGCGCTTGGCGAGGTTGCCATACGTCAGGGTTCTGCCTCCATAATCGGTTAGGGCAGGCATTGTGAAGTTATTTGAGAATGAATCCTGATAGATAGTCAAAATGTCAGGATATTTAGCATAATCGTTGATAATGTCCATGGTGAATGAGAATATATAAGGTAAAACAAACCTGCACGGCGTATGGTTTGTTCAATGCGCTCGTGCAGGTTGGAATATGGTTGTAAATGTTATCCTAATTTCTCTTTGAGCGACTTTTTGATTGAGCCAAAGACGTTGTCGACATTGCCATTACCGTCGATGGCGTGATATTTGCCTTCATTAATATAGAAGTCGCGCAGTGGTGAAGTCTGATTATGGTACACGTTAAGGCGTTCGCGGATAGTGTCGATATTATCGTCGGCACGGCCTGACTCCTTGCCTCTCTGGAGCATGCGTTTGATAAGGTCATCTTCGTTGACTTCGAGACCTACAACTGCGTGAACTTTAGTGCCACGCTTATCAAGCATGTTGTTAAGCGATTTTGCTTGCTCTATAGTGCGAGGGAAACCATCGAATATCACGCCTTTAGATGTGAGTTCGGGGTTGCTGTCAAGCACATCTTCGAGCACTTTAATCATAAGGTCGTCAGGTATAAGGTGACCTTGTGAGATATATTGATTTGCAACGGTGCCGAGCTCGGTGCCTTCGGCTATGTGGCGACGCAGGAGTTCGCCTGTAGAAATGTGGTGGAGACCGTATTCGTCAATCAGGCGTTCGCTTTGGGTGCCTTTGCCGCTGCCCGGTGCTCCAAAAATTACGAGATTTAGCATTTGTTTTATGTTTGCAGTAGTATGTGTAGTAGCAGTTATTAGTCTTTCAAGACGTATATATCGTTGAGGTCGCGAGCTTTCTCGTTAATGTCGAGACCAAATCCGATAATAAATTTTTTAGGTATGTTGAAGCCAACATAGTCGGGCTTAATAGGTTTCTCGAGGGCCTCAGGCTTGTAGAGAAGGGTTGCGATTTTTATGTCAGCAGGATTTTTCTCTTTAAGAGTGGCAATGAGATTATGTATGGTGTTACCGGTGTCAACGATATCTTCAACTATAATGACGGTTCGACCCTCGATGTCTTTTTCAAGACCCATAAGCTGTCGCACCTTGCCGGTGGTGCTTGTTCCGTCATAGCTTTTTAAACGGATGAAGGCTATTTCGCCGTCAATGCCTTCAGATGCTCGGAACAGGTCAGATGCAAATGGGAATGCTCCATTCAGCACACACAGAAACAAGGGCGTTTTACCGGCGCAGTCACGCGTTATTTCTTTGCCCAGTTCTTTGACGCGTGCGTCAATTTCTTCTCTCGAAATGTACGGCACGAAAGTCATGCCTTCATATTTCACTTCTTTCATTGCAGCTTTCAAAAATAATTACGCAAAGATAATCATTTTTTTCGACCGAAACATCATTTTTTATCGTTTCAGAACATTGACAACATATATAGATTAGGATACACATCTTCACAGACCTGTATCCTAACGGTTAAAATTATGTTATACCAAGTGTTATTATGTTACAGCCAAAACAGTTCATTGACAGTTTTCCCGAAATACGCCGATAGTTTGAGCGCGAGTTCGGTGCTGGGAATGAATTTGTTATTTTCTATGGCGAAAATAGTCTGACGGCTTACGCCAATTGCTGCAGCCAATTCGGCTTGCGAAATGCGTTTTATAGCGCGTTCAACTCTTATGTTATTGTCCATCTTCCAGAGATTTCCTATTGTAAAACCAGATTGAGAGCTTAAATATTATAAGGTAGACAATACCTAACAAAATAGGATTCGTTATAGCTACACTCATTATAGTAAATATCGAGCCCTGAACACTTACAGATGCAAACCATGGTAATATAAGAAGCAATATACTGCGTATTGCGCTAACCACAAATACATACACGATTATCCATGTAGTTGTTCTTATTCTAAGGTAAGAGATATACTCATCCTCAATTTTTTCTTTTGACAGACAGAGTAGCAATAAACCAATTGAAGAAAGCACGACTATTGACGCTTGTAACACTCTCATTGTGTTAAAAGAGTCACTCGTGTTTTCGATAACGCACAAAAACGTTACCGCTAAAATTAGGCATGTTAATATCAACCACCAGCCAACTTGTTGACAAGAATGTGGGAAAAGAAATGATTTTTTGTACATAATATTTGATGTTAAATATGATG
>CAMWQZ010000163.1 GCA_947176515.1 uncultured Bacteroidales bacterium
TGTGGTGAAAGCTATTTCGCTTGACTTAATAAACCGTCGTCCAGACGTGGTTGCAGCCAGAGAAAATGTATCTTTAGCTGCAGAAGCAGTGGGAATTGCTAAGAAGGATTATCTGCCATCATTTACAATTAACGGAGCTATTGGAACTTCGGCTCATAACGCATCCGATTTGTTTGCACGAAATAGTATAACATATAGTGTAGCTCCAACGTTATCTTGGACGTTGTTTGACGGTTTTGCGCGTAAAAGTGCTACTGCTGAAGCAAAATTAAAACTGGAGAGTGAGGTTGACAGTTACAATCTAACTGTGTTGAACGCAGTAACAGAAGCTGATAATGCACTCGTAGCATATAGAAATGATCTTGAGTACATGCAGTCGCTGCACGAGGTAGTCGATAACAGTAATCAAACTCTTGAGTTATCAGTTGACTTATATAAGAAGGGCCTGACAGCATTTAGTAATGTTGTAGATGCGCTATTAAATGTATTGGAATACCAAAATTCACTGATTGTAGCCAAAGGTGATGCGTTAGTTTCGCTGATTAATCTTTACAAAGCTGTCGGAGGTGGATGGGTTAATGATATAGATTAATTATAAAAAAGGAAGCTCATATGAAAAAGAATCTTCGACTCTCAGTAATCGGACTATCTTTGGCCGTGTTGGTTAGCGGATGTCATAGCGGTCAGAAAAAATCCGAATCTATGCCTACTATGACAGTAGATGTGGCAGTACCATTGGTAGACTCAGTAGTATTACATAAAACATATCCAGGCTATCTTGCCGCAAATCAGGCAGTGAATCTTGTTGCAAGAGTAGACGGATATCTAACCTCACATCCATTTGAAGCCGGTAGCTTTGTAAAAAAAGGAACTGTACTTTTCACGATTGATGATAAGACATATCGTGACGCGGTCGCTAAGGCAGAAGCAGCCCTTGCTGATGCCAAGTCAACTTATGAATATGCGAGCAGTCAGTATGCAGCTATGAAGGAAGCTCTTGAGAGCGATGCTGTTAGCCAAATGGAAGTATTACAGGCAAAAAACTCTATGGAAGCGGCAGCTGCAAATATTAAGTCCGTTGAAGCGTCGTTGCGCACAGCACGCACAACTTTGGGTTATTGTACGGTCACTGCTCCCTGTGACGGTCATGTGACATGCGGCGCCTTTGACCTTGGAACATTTCTTGCAGGAGCAGGGTCGCCTGTTACACTTGGAACCATTTATGATGACGCCGTCATGTCTGCCGTTTTCTCAATTGAGGACAGCCGATACTTTGATTTAGTCAAGAATTTCAAAGATTCAGTCGGTGGGGTTGACTATGATAAAATGCCTATCGACTTTGCTGAAGAACTGCCACATAAATATACCGGCGACCTTAGCTATCTTGCGCCAAGTATTGACACGTCGACTGGAACGATGATTGTCAAAGCGCGAATCGAAAATCCGTATAGTGAACTTAAGCCTGGCATGTATGCGACTGTATCTTTGCCATATGCTTTCGAACCGCATGCTATCCTGATAAAAGACGCATCAATAGGCACAGATCAGCTTGGCAAATATATTTACACGGTTAACGATTCAAATAAGGTTATATATACTCCTATTGAGGTAGGCGAAACCATCAATGACACCCTGCGAATCGTAACTAAAGGCATCTCTCCAGATACAAAATATGTCACGAAAGCATTGCTTAAGGTTAGAGACGGACAGACTGTAAATCCGCGCATGACTGAGTGATTTAAGTTATCAACCAATTAAGAGCAGATTAAGATGTTTTCGAAATTTTTTATCGACAGGCCTATATTTGCAACTGTGCTTGCAATATTGATGATTATAGCAGGTTTGCTGACAGTCAAGACTCTGCCTGTGGCACAATATCCGGAGATTACACCTCCCACTGTCCAAGTGTCAGCCGTTTATCCCGGCGCTGATGCCAAGACTGTTGCTGAAACGGTCGGTGTTCCCATCGAGGAACAGGTCAATGGTGTAGAGGGTATGATGTATATGAGTTCAAATTCTGGTTCCGATGGTTCTTATGGCCTTACGATTACGTTTGAGACAGGGACAGACATAGATGAAGCGACCGTAAAGGTTCAAAACCGAGTGGCGCTTGCCGAACCGACGCTGCCTAACTCGGTGAAGCAGCAGGGGGTATCAGTTATGTCACGTTCGACCAATATTATTATGTTTGTCGCATTGGAAACCGATATGCCGGAGCGTTACGATGCATTATATCTCACTAATTATGCCAAACTTAATATTGTCAATGAGTTAGCACGCATCGACGGAGTCGGAGAAGTTGGTGCAGTCGGCGCAGGAGACTATAGTATGCGAGTTTGGCTTAATCCTGAAAAGATGCGCGTCAGAGGTTTGACTCCTCAAGACGTCTATACAGCTATCCAGAGCCAGAATATGGAGGTGTCGGCTGGTAACGTAGGTGCTCAGCCTACAAATGCCCTTAATCAGTTTGAATTTTCACTGAGTTCGCAAGGTAGACTGTCGACTCCTGAAGAATTTGGCAATATCGTGATTGCAACTGGCGAGGATGGATCATTGCTTCGTTTGCGTGATGTAGCGCGTGTCGACCTCGGCTCCAGCAGTTATTCAAATGTTTCTCATGTATCCAATCGTCCGGCAGGACTTATAGGTATATATCAGCTCCCCGGAGCAAACGCACTTGATGTAGCAAAACGCGTCACAGCAAAGCTAAATGATTTACAACAATATTTTCCAGAAGGCATCCACTATAATGTGATTTTGAATACAACCGATGTGGTCAGTGCATCGATTGACGAGGTGCTTGTTACCTTTGTTGAGACAACGATTATCGTGATGCTTGTTATATTGCTGTTCCTTCAAAACTGGCGTGCGGTAGTTATACCAATGTTGACAATTCCAGTTTCACTGATAGCTACATTTGCAGTGATGAAGCTATTAGGATTTACAATCAATACTTTGACACTCTTCGGTCTCGTATTAGCGATAGCGATTGTAGTTGATGATGCTATAGTCGTCGTCGAGGACTGTGCGCGAATATTATCGGAGGGCGGAGTGTCTCCACGGCAGGCGGCAGAAAAAGCGATGAGCGAGTTGGAGGGGCCGATTGTCGGAGAAGTGCTCGTTCTTTTGTCCGTATTTATTCCTACAGCATTCATTTCTGGCATAACCGGTGAGCTATATAAACAATTTGCGCTTACTATCGCGGTGTCAACAGCCTTCTCAGGCTTTAATGCTCTTACGTTTACACCGGCAATGTGTGCGCTATTCCTGCGTCCGAAAACACAAACCAAATTTTTTATTTACCGTTGGTTTAATCGAGGTTTTGATGCAACTCGAAAGGGCTACGACACTATGGTCGGTAAAATGCTCCGCCATCCAGCTCTCTCGCTTGTGATTTTTGCTGCAATCTGCTTTGCCGCATTCTGGGGCTTCACTAAATGGCCGACATCTTATGTCCCTCAAGAAGATCAGGGATATTTCATGACTTCTGTTCAACTCCCACAGAGTGCCTCACTCACACGCACTGATAGCATTGTCAAAGAAGTCTCTACAAGAATACAATCACTGCCCGAAGTTCAAGACGTTATTTCAATCTCAGGCATGTCAATGCTTGCCGGAGGTTCAGGTAGTAATTTAGGTTCTATCAGCGTTGTGTTGAAACCATGGAAAGAGCGCAAGGGTAAATCACAGAGCGTAGATGCGGTAATAGGAAAAGTCGACGAGCTGACCGCAGACATTCAAGAAGCAGTAATTTTCTCTGTCAATCCTCCTGCTCTTCCGGGACTTGGCATGTCAGCTGGCTTACAGATGCAGTTGCTTGACATCAATAATCTCGGACCAAAAGAGATAAAACAAGCTGTCGAGGACCTTCAGGCGGCCGTAGCCAACACTCCAGAGATAAAGAGTATCACATCAATGTATGAGGGAGAAGTTCCACAATACTCTGTTAAAATTGACCGCGACAAAGTGAAGATGCAAGGCCTCACGCTCGAAGGCGTTTATTCAGCATTGTCAAGTTATATGGGCGGAAGCTACGTCAATGACTTTGTTGACTTTGGCAGAGTATATGAAGTGAATTTAAGCGCAGACGGCACATCTAAGGCTAAAGCTGACGATGTGTTGAAACTCAGTGTCCGCAATGCCGATGGACAGATGGTTCCGTTCGCAGCTTTTGCCACAGTTGAACCTTCGCTCGGTGAAGGCTCAATCAGCAGATATAATATGTACACTACTGCTTCTGTTAATGCCACTGTCGCAGATGGCGTAAGTTCTTCTGAAGGTATCCAGGCAATGGAGCATCTGATGAAGGATGTCGTCGGAAAGAATTTCTCTTATGCTTGGACTGGCGAAGCTTATCAGGAAACGGGCTCAGGTGTGACTATAACAATGGTTCTGCTATTTGCAGTGTTGATAACCATTCTTGTACTCGCAGCACAATATGAATCGTGGACAGATCCAGTAGCTGTGGTAATCACTACTCCAACTGCTAACCTCGGCACAATTATCGGATGTATCTTCTTAAGACAGAT
>CAMWQZ010000164.1 GCA_947176515.1 uncultured Bacteroidales bacterium
GTTTGCCGTTTAGGTTGCTATGATAGACATTAAGAGTTCCGTCTTCTTCGCTGATGTAATAAAACGTTTTGCCGTCGGACGCCCATACAGGATTTAGGTCGTGACCATTGAAATCAGTGAGCTTGTTAAACTCGCCGTTGGTTAATAACCAGATGTCAGAAGTGCCAGACGAACGCTCGTGTTTGCGCAGAGGATCTTCAAAGCCTTTCTTGTCTTCGTAGAGCATTTCACCAGACGGATTTACACTCAGAGATCGCATCTGGACTGACAGTTCCATTTCAGGACGCGGATTGGGACGGTCAATGTCAATAGAGTATAACTGAGTTTGGAAAGGGCCTTGGATAGCTTCAAGTGATGGCTGAATGTTGGCAGTGAATAACAATTTGCCTTCGTTGTTAAATCCAAGAGGCGTTTCTGTACCGCTATGAGTAGTCAAACGGCGCACGTTGCCGCCTACAGCATCGCAGATAAAAATATCAGATGAGCCTTGACGAGTGCTATTGAATACTATCTGGCGTGAGTCAGGAGTCCATACTGGCTTACTATCGTAAGCCTTATCGGTAGTAATCTGACGAGCTTTGCCTCCTGAGACAGGAACTGTGAAGATGTCGCCTTTATAGGTGAACGCTATTTCAGAACCATCAGGGGCAATAGCAGCATCACGAAGCCAAAGTGGTGATTCGGCAAGGGCGCTTGTAGAAATCGCTAATGAGAGCAGCGAAAATGTTATTTTATTCATCGGTTTTGGAATTGATTTTATGAGGAAAAAGCTTGGATTGACATCGCAATCCAAGCTTGATAATATTGTAGTCCGGTTTTGATTATTTACCAGATTTAGATTTCAAGTCCATTTTAGGCATGGGCTCGAGTCCACGGTTGCGCAGAAGAGCGTCAACAGAGGGTTCGTGACCGCGGAAGTTAACAAAGAGGACCATCGGGTCTTCAGATCCACCCTTTTCAAGGATGTTTTCTTTGAAAGCTTTTGCGGTTTCGGGGTCGAAAATGCCTTTTTCTTTGAAGAGTTCGAACCCGTCGGTGTCGAGTACTTCAGCCCACAGATAGGTGTAGTAGCCAGATGCATAGCCGTCACTGCCGAAGATATGCTTGAAGTAGGGTGAGCGATAACGGAAGGTGAGCTGAGAAGGCATGCCAAGTTTTTCGGCTACGCGTTTTTCGAAGTCTGCAACGTCGATGTCTTCAGTGGGGTTGAGTTTACCGTATTCAAGGTCAAGCAGTGCGGCACCTGCTAATTCAGCGGTAGCGAAACCTTGATTATGGGTGGATGCTGCTTCGAGTTTAGCAATAAGTTCGTCAGGAATGACCTCGCCAGTTTTGTAGTGACGAGCATAGGTCTTAAGCAGTTCGGGTTCGAGGGCCCAATGTTCGTGAATCTGAGAGGGGAGTTCAACAAAGTCACGGTCAACATTGGTTCCAGACTGTCCTTTGTAGCGAGCGCGAGAGAGCATGCCGTGTAGGCCATGACCGAATTCGTGGAACATGGTTTCAACTTCGTCAAGAGTAAGAAGGGCAGGTGCGTCAGCAGTTGGGCGAGAGAAGTTGCCGACGTTGAAGATAACAGGGCGAGATGCTGTGCCATCATCGTTAATCCAAGAGCCTTTGAATTCACTCATCCATGCACCCTGGCGTTTTGACTCACGGGGGAAGTAGTCGGTCATGAACACGGCAACATGTTCGCCAGTCTTAGCGTCTGTAACATCATAGACAGTAACTTCATCAAAGTATTTTGGAGCGTCAGGCATTTCGGTGAATTTTACACCATAAAGGCGTTCTGCCATGGTGAATATGCCGTTGCGAACCGAGTCAAGGGCGAAGTATTCGCGAACTTTAGATTCGTCGAGGTCATACTTTTTCTGGCGAACTTTTTCAGCGTAGTAATAATAGTCCCAAGGGGCTATCTGAAAACCGCCGCCGTTCTCGTCAACAACGGCCTGCATTTCGGCTACTTCTTCGCCAACTTTTTTGACAGCCGGCTGCCAAATCTGCATGAGCAAATCTTCAGCGCGGTCTACGGTCTTAGCCATAACGTTGTCGGTCATATATGAACCAAAGTTATCATAGCCGAGAAGTTTGGCTTTTTTAGCACGAGCGACAAGAATTTTGCTGATAACGGGATTGTTGTTATATTCGCCTGATGAAGCAAGATTGGTGTAAGCTTCGTACATTTCTTTGCGAAAATCACGGTCATCAGCATATTGGAGGAGGGGCAGGCGGCTAGGAGCATGAAGCGTGAACACCCATTTGCCTTCTCCGAGATTGCGTTTGGCTGCTTCTTCGGCTGCAACGGCGATGCTTGAAGCAGGAAGACCAGCGAGACGGGTTGAATCTTCGACTACGATGGCAACGCTATTGGTTGCGTTAAGAAGATTTTTGTTGAACTGAAGATATAGGTCGGTAATTTCAGAGTTAATCTTTTTGAGTTCCTCTTTTTTCTCAGCGTCGAGAAGCGCACCATTACGGGTGAAGCTTTTGTATGATTCTTCAATCATGCGGCGCTGGTCATTGGCATAACCAAGTTCAGGATGGTCATAAAGATATTTTACTCGCTCGAATAGTTTTTCATTCATTGATGTTTCATCGCTGTGCTGAGAGAGCATAGGATAGAACTTTTCAGCGATTTCAACCATTTCAGGTGAAGAATTTGATTCATCAAGATTTGCGAAAACAGCAACAACTTTTTCGAGTATTTCGCCAGAGCGGTCGAGCGCGAGAATTGTGTTTTCGAATGTAGGCGTTTCGGGATTGGCTACAATAGAGTCAATCTGACTTTGATGCTGAGCTATGCCAGCTTCGAGAGCAGGAAGATAGTCAGCATAAGTAATCTGGTCGAATGGAGGAATTTCATACGGAGTAGTGTAAGACTCTAAGAACGGATTCTTATGAGCATTGTCAGTGCAGGCGATAGATGCAGCACCGATAAGCGCCGCTCCGCAAGCAGCGCTGATGAGTTGATGTTTCATCTGTGATTGGTTATTTTGATTATTTGATTGATTAGACATTATGGTGTTATTGTGACAACAAAGTTACATTAAATAAAAAAGAATGCCAAAATAAAAATCATTTAAGAGCGAGCGCATTGAACAGCCGATGAGTAAATTCATAATTTTTAAGACCCCATCGGGGTGCAATCAGAAGATTGTCGGGCGACTGTGAGACAAAGCGCTCTATGGCAATGTCGGGACGAATGTGTGACACTATATCAGCACATAATAAGATATATTCATCTACTTCGAATAAGTGGATGTTGAGTTTGCCGCTCATGTAATCGGCAGCAAGTTGTGTGCCCTTAATAATCTGAAGCTGATGAAATTTAACGCAGTCAATTGGTAGCTGTGACAGCCGGTCAACGGTCTGCATCATCATCTCCCTGTTTTCGCCTGGCAAGCCAAGAATAAAGTGCAGCCCAACAGTCAAGCCAGCATTATGAGTGCGCATCACAGCGTCGACAGTCGTACCCCAATCATGACAGCGATTAACAGCGGCCAAAGTAGAGTTATGGCTGCTTTCAGCACCATATTCAATTATTATTGGCTTGAATTTGTTTAGCTCTGCTAAGCGAGTCAGCAGTTCGTTTGGCATACAATCGGGGCGAGTCCCGATTATCAAGCCAACAACCTCATCATCGGCGAGCGCTTCTTTATACAAAGCCAGTAGGCGTTCAACCTCTCCGTAAGTATTTGTATAAGACTGGAAATAGGCTAAATAGCGCATTTCCGGATATTTCTTACGAAAAAAGCGTTTGCCATCAATGATTTGTTGGGATATGGATTGAGTCGCGACACCTGTTGTCGGCGAGAATGAACGATTATTACAATATGAGCAACCGCCCCTGCCAAGTGTACCATCGCGATTAGGACACGTGAAGCCGGCATTAACCGTTATTTTCTGAACTTTGCCGTCAAAACGTTCAGCGAGAAAATCGGCGTAGTCTTTATAATATGGGTTGCTCATGCCAATAGATTCAGAGGTGACATGTGCGATTAAGTAATATCGCATCCAACAACACCATTGCTGCCATCGCTTCAACAATTGGCACAGCTCTTGGCACGACACAAGGGTCGTGACGTCCGCGAGCTTTTAGTACAATTGGATTTCCTTGGTCATTAATCGTCTGAACTTCCTGCAACAGGGTGGCAACAGGTTTGAATGCAACTCGGAAATATATGTCTTCGCCGTTTGAGATGCCACCTTGGATGCCGCCGGAGTAGTTTGTCGAAGTGTGAACCGAGTGATTGGTGCCATTGATAAAATTGTCAATGGTCTGCGACCCAAACATCGCCGCTCCGTCGAAGCCCATGCCATAGTCAAAACCTTTAGCAGCGTTAATACTCATCATTGCCTCCGCAAGACGGGCATGGAGTTTCCCGAAGACGGGTTCGCCGAGCCCTGATGGAGCGCCTTTTATAATGCAGCTAACAATGCCTCCTACGGTGTCGCCTTTACCCTGTCTCTTCTTCACATCTCCGAGCCAACGAGACAAGAGTCAATGGCGGAAGCCGT
>CAMWQZ010000165.1 GCA_947176515.1 uncultured Bacteroidales bacterium
GCTATAAGTCCGATTTTTGAACCAAATTGAGATTTTGTAGACATATTATTACTAAGTGTTTGCAAAATTATCGAAAAAACATCATTAATCCAACCTCATAGATATTATTGTCCGAAAAAAGAATTAAATTTGCGTAGAAAACAACTAAAACCATATAGATACAATGAAAAAAATAATTTTGTCTTTGGCTATGCTGGTGCCCTTGGCTGGCTCAGCTGTCACGCCGCTTTGGATGCGCGATGCTAAGATTTCCCCCGACGGTAGTCGCGTCGCTTTTACCTATAAGGGCGACATCTGGACTGTCCCCGTTACCGGAGGACAGGCTACTCGCGTCACCGCTACGCCCGATGATTACGAAGCTAATCCTGTCTGGAGCCCCGACAACCGCAAATTGGCTTTTGCCGGTGATGCGACTGGTAACTTTGATATTTATGTGGTCGATGCCGTCGGTGGCGCACCAACCAGATTGACCTTTAACTCTGTTTCAGAAATACCAGAGGCTTTCACTCCTGATGGTTCGGCGGTTCTCTTCTCGGCCGCAATTCAAGATCCTGCTGAAAGCGCCCTTTTCCCGACAGCGAGAATGACCGAACTTTATTCAGTGCCCGTCGCCGGAGGTCAGCTTACCCAGGTTCTTGCCTCTCCTGCGCGCGGTGTCAGCTTCATTCCCGGTGGAAAGGGCTCGTTCCTCTATCAGGACGTAAAAGGTTTTGAGGACGAATGGCGCAAGCATCACACATCGTCAGTTACTCGCGATATTTGGCTTTACGACGCTAAGACAGGTAAGCATACAAATCTTACTGACTTAGGCGGTGAGGACACGAACCCGGTAGCAGTCAGCCCGACTGAATTCCTCTTTTTGAGCGAACGCAATGGTGCGCCTGTCAATGTTTACAGCGCCTCAATCGACAATCCGTCAGCAGCCAAGGCGTTGACCTCATTTAAAACTCATCCCGTCCGTTTCCTTTCGCGAGCTGATAATGGCACGATGGCTTTCACTTATGACGGCGAGCTCTATTCATTGAAACCAGGCGCTTCCAAGCCTGAAAAAATCAGTGTCGATTTGATTGATTCTGATGTTAATCGTTCGAAACGTCTCAATGTTACCGGTGCGCGTGGCGCAGTAGTTTCGCCCGACGGCAAATCGGTTGCATTTATCTATCGTGGCAACGTCTTTGTCACTTCAGTAGACTACGCTACTACCAAGCAGATTACCGACACTCCCGAGGCCGAAAGCTCTGTGTCGTGGGATCCCGATTCAAAATCTTTGATTTATACCTCAGAGCGCGACGGCAAATTTAATATCTACCGTGCAACAATTGCCCGTGGTGACGACGAAGCTAATTTTGCCAATGCCACTCTCATTAAAGAAGAACCACTCTTCAAGGCTGACGGTCACGAACGCACTATGGCTCAGTTCTCGCCCGATGGCAAACAACTTGCATTCATTCTCGACCGCAACAAGCTTGCCGTTAAAGATATGGAGACAGGCAAGGTGCGCGAGCTTACTGATGGTTCTACCTATCGCACTCGCAATGGTGGCTTTGACTACACATGGTCGCCCGACTCAAAATGGATTGCCCTTGACATAGTCGATCGTATGCATGACCCCTACTATGATGTTGCCATTATCAATGTTGCTGATGGCAAAATCACTAACATTACTAACAGCGGCTACTTCGACGAAGGCCCACGCTGGGTTATGGGCGGCAATGCCTTGCTTTTCGCCTCTGAACGTTACGGCATGCGCAACCACGCTTCGTGGGGTTCTGAAAATGACGTCATGATTGTATTTATGAACCGCGACGCCTACGATAAATTCCGCCTTTCTGAAGAAGACTATGCTATCGTCAAAGACCTCGAAAAGAGCAATAAGAAATCAAAAGACAAAAAAGACGGAGATAAGGACAAAGACAAGAGCGACGATAACAAGGATATCAATGTCGAGCTTGATGGCATCCAGGACCGCGTAGTGCGTCTGACTCCCATGTCATCTAACCTATCGTCTTACATCCTTACCGACGACGGTGAACACCTCTACTACATCAGCCAGGGTCCGGAGAAAAAGCAGCTTTGGAAAATCGGTCTTCGTAAAGACGACGTTAAGCTCGTTGGCAATGTCGATGGTGTGTCTAACTTCGACAGCTCTGCCGACGGCAAGACCCTATTCCTCTTTGGCTCGTCGATGAAGAAACTCGACCCCAAGTCTGACAAGATTACTTCTATCTCCACCAAGGCGACAATGGATTTAGACCCTTATGCCGAGCGCGAATTTATGTTTGACAACATGGCTCGTGAGGTCAACGAGCGTTTCTACACCAAAGACCTTCACGGCGTTGACTGGCCGAAGATGACAGCTGCATATCGTAAGTTCCTTCCCCACATTAATAATAATTATGACTTTGCAGAACTCTTGAGCGAATTGCTCGGTGAACTCAACGTGAGTCACACCGGCGGACGTTTCTCTGGTCGCGCGTCTACTCTCAGCGATGACCGCACGGCCGCTCTCGGTCTGATTTTCGACCTCTCCCACACTGGCGATGGCCTCAAGGTTGCAGAAATCATTGCCAAGGGTCCTTTTGACCGTGCGGCTTCTGAACTTCGTCCCGGTTACATCATCGAAAGCATCGACGGTCAGCCCGTGTCGTTCAACTCTGACTTCACCGAGGCGCTCAATAATAAGGTTGGCAAAAAGACCCTCGTTTCATTCTATAACCCTGCCGATGGCAAAATCATCAACGAAGTTATTCTGCCTATCACCACCGGCAAACAGAACTCGCTGCTCTACGACCGTTGGGTGAAAGCTCGTGCGGCAGAAGTCGACCGACTCAGCAATGGCCGTCTCGGCTACGTTCACATCCAGTCGATGGGCGACGATTCGTTCCGCAAGGTCTACTCTGATGTCCTTGGCAAATACAACGACCGCGAGGGCATCGTTATCGACATCCGTTGGAACGGGGGTGGTCGTCTCCACGAAGATATCGAGGTGCTTTTCAGCGGTAATAAATACTTCACCCAGGAGATTCGCGGCGAAAAGACTTGCGACATGCCCTCACGCCGTTGGAACAAACCCTCAATCATGGTAATGTCAGAGGCTTGCTACTCAAACGCTCACGGCACTCCCTGGGTCTACAAACATCGTGACCTCGGCAAACTTGTCGGCATGCCAGTGCCGGGCACCATGACCTCAGTTAACTGGGTGACAATGCAGGACCCCTCTTTGGTGTTCGGTATTCCCGTTGTCGGCTATCGCCTTGCCGATGGTTCAGTGCTCGAAAATCAGCAGCTCGAACCTGACATCATGATTGCCAATGACCCGGCAACCGTTGTCAAAGGCGAAGACCGCCAGCTCAAAGCTGCCGTCGACGAGCTCCTCCGTGAAATCGACGCCAAGAAAAAGTAACAGACCATAACCTCATAAAATAGACATGCCCGACGATTACTAATCGTTGGGCATGTCTATTTATATATAAGAACGCTTATTATTTTACGACTGGTTTGCCTGACTTTATCCACGCGATGATGCCGCCTTCAAGATTGGTGACCTTGTAGCCGGCAGCCGAAAGTTTCTGTGCTGCGTCGACTGAGCGTTTGCCGCTCCGACAATAGACAGCTACAGGGCGAGATTTGTCCAGTTCTTTTGTCGCTTCATCCAAGAAATCATCATCGAATACATTTATATTGATGGCATCATTGATATGCCCTTCATAAAATTCGTCAGGTGTGCGCACGTCAAGAGTCTGCACACTATCATTTGCAATATATTTTGCAAACTGATTGACGTCCATATTCTCAAACTCTGAGTTTTGACCGTTTGATGAGCAACTGAATCCTAACATTACCATAATAGCCAGTATTATATTTTTCATAAGTGTTATTTTATGGTTTTAACGTCGTTGATGTCGACAAGGTTGTTGACGATTGCAAAAATTGTTAGTCCGGCTGCCGAGTGAATGTCGAGTTTGTTACAGATATTTCGGCGGTGGGTTGTGGCTGTGTGAACCGATATGCAAAGTTTGTCGGCAATCTCTTTGTTGGACATTCCGAGCGCGATTGACGCAACGATTTCTTTCTCGCGAGGACTGAGATTGTCGCCTCCGTTATTATTGCTGTCATTAATGTCGTCAGGCTGAGTTTTTGCGAGTGGCTTACGCGCTGCGACATCCTTTTCAAGCTTGATGACGTTAGGCACGAGCAGCTTATCCTCGACGGCGCAGTGCGAGGCTATGTCCTGTTCGCAGTTTATGATGTCGAATAACACACTATTGAGCATATCATGGTTGCGCGTCGGGCAGTAGCGGATGAGGATGTCTTTCAGCTCCATTAGTTTTGACTCCATGCGTTCATGGTGAGCGGCAAAAGCGTGGATTGAAAAACCGTCAGTCGTCGAGCCGCCGAGTAGGGCGTCTATGTAGCCGAACACTGTTTCGTTTTCATATTCCATGTGGGCGCGCACCTCTCTGACATATTCGTCGAAAAATCTCAGCACTACAAAAGCTACGTCGTCGCCTCCCGA
>CAMWQZ010000166.1 GCA_947176515.1 uncultured Bacteroidales bacterium
GCGAGCAGCTTCAACAGTGTCGTCAGTTGCGAGGATTACAGCCATACGGCGATGACCCTTGATTTCAGGCTTGCCGAAAATACGCATCTGCACGCCAGGCTCTGATAGCACGTTTTCGAGATTGTCAAATTCAATCTGGTCGGTATCACCTTCTACGACAACAGCTCTCGACGCCGACGGCCCATAGAAACGGATTGCCGGAACCGGGAGACCGAGCAGCGCACGTGCATGGAGGGCAAACTCGCTCATATCCTGAGAAATCATGGTCACCATGCCGGTGTCGTGAGGACGAGGCGAAACCTCGCTGAAAATCACTTCATCATCCTTGATAAATAGCTCGACACCAAAGATGCCATATCCGCCGAGCGCGTCAGTGACCTTTTTGGCAATCTCTTGAGCATTTTCGAGAGCTTTAGGGCTCATCGGCTGGGGTTGCCATGAGTAGCGGTAGTCGCCGTCAATCTGAATGTGGCCGATAGGCTGACAGAAAACTGTGCCAGAAACGTTTCGCACGGTCAGCAATGTAATCTCATAATCAAAGTTGATAAAGCCTTCGACGATTACTCGACCGGCTCCGGCGCGTCCGCCTTCCTGGGCTATGTGCCAGCTGCGCTCTATATCTTCTTCTTTTTTGATAACTGACTGGCCGTGGCCCGACGAGCTCATGATAGGTTTAACGACGCATGGTATGCCGATTTCCTCAACGGCTTTCTTAAATTCGTCGTATGTCGACGCAAAACGGTAGGGCGATGTCTTGACGCCAAGTTCCTCTGCTGCGAGACGACGGATGCCTTCGCGGTTCATTGTTAACCATGCGGCGCGAGCCGTAGGCGTTACGTGATAACCTTCTTTTTCGAGTTCGAGGAGTGTTGGGGTGGCGATAGCTTCGATTTCGGGAATAATATGGTCAGGCTTTTCGAGTTCGACTACGCGGCGCAATTCGTCGCCATCGAGCATGTTGAAAACGTATGATTTATGAGCGACCTGCATTGCAGGGGCGTTGGGATATTTGTCGCATGCAATGACTTCGACACCATAGCGCTGGAGTGCGATTGCAACTTCTTTACCTAACTCTCCGCTGCCGAGTAGCAGTGCTTTGCGACCCACGGGGGTCATTACCGATCCGATTTTAGCCATAAAAATATTGAAATGTGAGATAATGTGCCGCAAAGTTACGAAAAAAACATGGCATCACAATTTGATTTCCATATTAAATCCGTGTATGCGAAATACTATCGACAGAACTTGATGTTTAGTCAAAAAAGCTCGGAATGAGAGCCAAGGCGCAATACTCCAATCACGTCTTCTGTTTCGTCAATCCAGATTAATAAAAAGTCTCCTTCAACATGACACTCCATACATCCTTTATAATTCCCCGTAAGCATGTGTGGTTTATAGATTTCAGGTATTGGTATTTCATCACGAAGCATTTGGAGAATTTTTAATACTTTCTCCATCTTTTTAGGCTGGTGACGAAATTTTTTAACGTCTTTCTTATATTGTGAAGAAAAACGAAGAGTTTTCATAATCCCATTGATTTGTACATTGCCTCAACGCTTGAAACGTCGAGGGGCCCTTGTAATTTGCCGGCTTTAGCTTCATTAATGGCGGCTTTAGTCTCTGTGTTTGGCTCTGAGTAAGCTAAATCAAGCAATGCACATTCAACAAAATTGTTTAAACTGCGATTTTGCTTTCTTGCCATCTTTTTCAATCGTTCTATTAATTCAACCGGCAGACGAAAGCTTTGAGATTTCTTTTGAATTGCTATATCCATAATGAGTTCTTTTGTGTGCAAAAATAATACATTTGTATTACAAAAACAAATGTTATGATTTGTTGTTGAATACAATGCATTAAAATTGTTGATGTATTGCTGTTTTATCTTGCGAGGATGAGGGCGCTTGTCGGGGCTACGGTCATTTTGCCGCCTTTGGCAGTGGCGAGGCCGTCGGCTTTGATTTTGCCGTCGTCAGCAATCACAGTCCAGTTGCCTTTTGGCACTTTGACTTCCATAGCCTTAGGATTACCATTGAAAATTACTTTGATTTCGCGCCACGCATCGCCGTTGGCATGGTCGCGCAGGGTGTAAGAGATTACATTTTCGTCTGTATTTTCGTCAAAGACAAGATGTTTGGCAATCTGCTCAGCCGTAGTCATGCGGAAAGCTGGGTGCTCTTTGCGTAGCTTGATAAGCTCGCGGTAATAATCAAATTGTTCGGCATTTTTATGCTTGAGCGACCAGTCAATTGCGTTGATTGAATCGGGCGACTTATAAGAATTATGTACGCCATTCTTGTCGCGGAAAATCTCTTCGCCGGCAAACATAAATGGCGTTCCCTGCGACGTGAATACGATAGTCTGTGCCAATCGGGCTGCACGCTGGCGCTCGGCCTCTGATGCTTCGGGCATCGATTTTGCGAGCTTGTCGGTCAGCATCAGGTCATCGTGGCACGACACGTAATTGATTATCTGAGTTGGAGCCGAAGCGTAAGCAAATTTTGAGTTATTACCCTTTGAATAATCGACTTGCGGATGAGCTGTTGATGCGACAATGCCGATTTTAACGGTCTCTTCGTTGCCTGGTTTGCCGGTTGCAAAACCACGGTCGGCTGCGTTGCTGTAATGACCTTTGACGGCGTCGCGGATGTCATCAGAGAACACTGCTACGCCCTCCATCTTCGCTACATTTTCTTTCAGTGCACGTCGTTCGGCAGGAAGTGGCGAGTCACCGGCTGTCCAGCCTTCGCCATAAACGAATATCGACGGATTGACTTCTTTGAGCTCTGCTGCCACGCGGTTCATAGTCTCGATGTCATGGATAGCCATCAGATCGAATCTGAAACCGTCGATATGGTATTCATTTGCCCAGTATTTTACAGAATTGACAATAAAATCTGACATCTGTTGGCGGTCAGAGGCAGTTTCGTTGCCGCAACCCGAGGCGTCGCTGTATGACCCATCGGGACGGTGGCGGTAATAGTAGCCTGGAGCGGTCAGAGAGAAGTTACTGCCGTCGTTGTCAGCCGTGTGGTTGTAAACAACATCCATGATTACTCCGATACCGGCATCGTGGAGCGCCTTGACCATCTCTTTCATTTCTTTGATGCGCACAGCCGGGTCTGACGGATTTGTTGAGTATGAGCCTTCGGGCGCATTATAGTTATATGGGTCATAACCCCAGTTATACTGGTTAGACGGTAGGTTAGCTTCGTCGACAGAATTATAGTCGTAAGAGGGGAGAATATGAACGTGGGTTACGCCTAATTCTTTCAGATGGTCGATGCCAGTAGCCTCTCCGGTAGGATTGTGAGTCCCATTTTCAGTGAGAGCAAGGAATTTACCTTTGTTGACAATACCCGACGACGGGTCAACACTAAAATCGCGGTGGTGCATTTCATAGACGACAACGTCAGTTATGTTATCGACCTTTGGGCCGCGGTCTGCCGTCCATCCGTCGGGGTTGGTCGTGGTGAAGTCTATGATGGCTGCACGGTGGCCATTGGTTCCCACGGCTTTAGCCCATATGCCTGGGGTCTCATCGAGCCAGCGGCCGTTATGTTTGACGCTGAATGTATAGAATTTTCCAAAGTAATTTCCTGGCAGTGACGCAGTCCAAGTGCCGCCTGTTGACGGCTGCATTTCGATAGTCTCAATGGCTTTGCTGTTGCGGTCGGTCGGATATATCATCAGTTTTACCGCATCTGCCTTGGGCGACCATAATCTGAAATTGGCGCGTTGGGCGTTGGCATCAAGTTCGAGGTCTGGGCCAGAATAAGTTGGCCATGAATCATATTGTTTTTCTTGATTATTGCTGTTTGCGTTTGCCGCCAACGGGGAGAGTAGGGCGCTGAGGCATAATGCTGTAAGTGTTTTTACGCAGTTAGTGTTCATTAAAAGCTTGGGGTTAAGGTTCAAAAGACGTTTTAGCGCCATACACGGAGCTAAGATTTTGTCTTTTTAAGGGTAATTTTAGTTATGTATAATCTCTATAATAAAATAACAGTCATAAAGTTATTTTACAATCACACGTTTTGCTGCCTTGTCAACCTTCACTATATAGTAGCCGCGAGGCAGGTCGATGAGGGTCTGGCCGTGCTCAGCTGTCACATTTTTGACAATCTGGCCGGTAAGAGCATAGACAACAACCTGATGGGAGTCATCGTCGCTGATTTCAATCTCAACCTGCTGACCGACAATCTTTATCTGCGGTTCAGGCACAATGTCTGCGTTCATTTCTACTGCATCCTCTACTGGAGAAGCCGAAACGATTAACGGACAAAACGCCATACAGATAAAAAGTGCGATTGCTGATAATATGTTTATGTTTCTGTTCATGCAATACAAAATTACTCAAATATCACAACATAGACAAGACTTTTCGAGTTTTTTTACACTATAATTGTCTTAAAATGCATTAACGGGATGTTTTTTGTCTTGTAATGTGAATTTTTCTTCAAAATAATTTGCTTGATAAAAATGTAATATGTAATTTTGCAA
>CAMWQZ010000167.1 GCA_947176515.1 uncultured Bacteroidales bacterium
CAACTGCAACTCCGCCGCCGACCGAACCATCGGAAATGAGCATCCGTCTGGGGCAGCTCGACCTTAAGGACTTCACATACAATATGAGATTGCTACCGTCGATTGACTCGCTCGGCACAACTATTGCCGACGGTGTATTGGCTGGCGGTCTTATTGATATGAAAACTCAGCGCGTCGAGTTAAAGGAGTTTACTGGGCGCGGTCTTGCGGCAGCCTACATTGCTCCTGACTCAGCAACGATTGCGGCTACGCCTGTGGTCGAAGTTTCAGATACTGTGGCATCATTGCCTTGGACTATCGAAATAGACTCTATCGCGTTTACAGGCTCGAAAGCCCTCTACACCACTCGCGGCCTTTCACCGACACCCGGTCTTGACTTCGCTTACATCTCGGTTGACTCATTAGATTTGACAGTGAGGCATTTTTATGATCAGGCGACCACGTTGCGCCTGCCCCTTAAACTTACTGGCACAGAGCGCTGCGGTGTGAAACTTAATGCCGAAGGCACTTTCGCTCTCGACTCAGTGGCGATGTATCTTAACGATTTTAAAATCAATACCGAGACTACAGCCCTTGGAGTAAATATGATGATGGGAATGGGTGACTTGATGGGTGACCCGACTTTGCCGTTAAAGCTTGATGTCAACGGCGGAGTGGGGGTAGCCGATTTACGATTGATGTTCCCTGCGTTTTTACCTTATCTTGTTACACTGCCGGCTCAGAACCAGGTAGGATTGGAGATTGGCATCGGTGGCACGATGGGTCGCCTCGATATTGACCGCCTCAACTTAGCCGTAAACGGCTGCGTGAATATTAATAGCAAGGGCTATGTTGGCAACCTGACCGATATGGCAAATATGTTTGGCGACATTGCCATGTCGGGCCATGTCATTAATCTTAACGGTGTTAAAAACAGCATAATGGGTAAGGAGGCTGGCAAGGAATTCAACATTCCGCGTATGGCCCTCAACGGCCATGTGAAGATGCGGTCCGGCAGTGTCAACGGTAATGTCAAAGTAAGGACTGGCAACGGCACTCTTGCACTCAACGGTAACTGGAATTCGCGTGGCGAAAGCTATAAGGCTGACCTCGATGTCAAAGAATTCCCGATACAGACTTTCATGCCTAATCTCGGTGCGGCAGATGTGACGGCTTCGCTTAAAGCCGCCGGCAAGGGCTATAACCCATTCGACTCCACGATGACTGCCGACGCTCAGCTCGTGGTCAGCAGTGCCCGATATGCCGATTACACCTACCGCGATATTTATGCTAATGTTAATCTTGCCAATGGTAAAGGACATCTTGATTTGCACTCAGATAATCCCGACACTGATATCCGTCTGACTGCTGACGGCAATCTTGCCAGCTTGCCCTACGAGTGGACCATGACCGCAAATGGCGATAACATTGATTTGCTCGCTCTTAAAATGGCAGACCTCGAAACCACGCTGTCATTCAGCCTGTCGGGCGACGCAACGATTAATACCGACCCAAATGCTATCGAAGCTCATCTTAAACTAAAGGATTTTGATTACATTCAGCCGACGGCCCACATTACGTTGTCAAATATTCTCGCTAATCTGGCGACAAATGATTCGGTGACCGATGTTTCACTCAATAACCGTGACTTGACGGCGCACTTCTCATCGCCTAATTCGCTTGATTCGCTGATGGCTCATTTCACCGAGACATCTCTCGTTCTCGACCGTCAGATTGCTGCCCGTATTTATAATGTAGAGGAGATTCAGGCTGCTATGCCAAAATTTGAACTCGACATCAGAGCCGGTTCAAACAACGCTATCAATGATATACTCCTATCAAAAAAGATGAATTTCAGAAAGCTCGATATTACGGCGTCAAATGACTCAACGTTTAATCTCAATTCGAGAATGTTGAAGCTTATAACCGGAACTACAAAAGTTGACACCATAACTTTTGACATTACCCAGGCCGGAGAGTTCCTTGCCTATAATGCAAAGGTCGAAAACCGTCCCGGAACGTTTGATGACTGGGCGCATGTAAATCTTGGCGGATATTTTATTCACAATGAGGTAGGGCTTAGATTCCAGCAGAGTAACATTAAGGGTAAAAAAGGCTTTGATGTCGGACTGAAAGCAACCCTCGCTGACTCTGTCGCGACTCTCCGCCTGACGCCAATCGAACAAATTATTGGTTATCAAGATTGGAAGGTTAATAAAGACAACTATATATCCTATAATCTACTGACAAAACATGTCGACGCTAAGCTTGTGATGAACGGCGGTGATAGCCAGCTGTCTGTGCTGACCCATCATGTCGAAGGCTCGCACGATCAAGAAGATTTGGATATCGCCCTGACCGATATCCATCTTGCCGACTGGGTTTCAATCAACCCGTTCGCGCCACCAATCAAGGGCGATTTGACAGCCGATATCACCCTGCGTCAACTCGCAGGTGACCTTAATGGCACGGGTGACGTTGTAATAGATAATTTCTTCTATGGCAAGGAGCGCGTGGCAAATCTCAAGGTCGACTTTGATGTTACGACCCGTCCTGGCGGCACTCTTTATGCCAAGTCTGATGTCTATGTCGACGGATTCAAGACTATGACCCTTGCCGGAGCTCTCAACGACTCCATTTCTCCGACTCCCTATAATCTTGACTTCTCGATGATTCGTTTCCCTCTCGCCACGGTCAATCCATTCCTGCCGCCACGCATGGCCAAATTGCGAGGTGTGCTAAACGGCACGATGCGAATCTCTGGCGACGATAAAGCCCCTGTATTTAACGGCTATATCGACTTCGACAGCACAGCCATTCTGCTCAATATGACAGGGACTGAGTATGCGTTCAGTGAAGTAAAGATTCCGGTTGTAGATAATCTTGTAAGTTTCAACCAATTCTCGATAAAAGGCGTCAATGACAATCCGCTGCTTATAGATGGCACGGTCGACATATCGTCGATGGCTTCGCCCAAGATTGACCTTAGGATGAACGCTAACAACATGCAACTTGTCAATACCGACCGCATCCGTAAGGGTGCTGATATCTATGGCAAAGCATTCATATCGTTAAATTCGCGTGTCCATGGCGACATGAAGCTATTGTTTGTCAACGCCGATTTGCGCATCATGCCGCCGACCAACGTTACATATGTTATCCCCGACGCGACTAATGTGATTGCATCTCAGTCAACAGGCGAGATGGTCAAGTTTGTCAATTTTACAGATTCTATTGCGGTAATGATGGCTGACAGTATCACTGATTCATCAATGGGGATGATTCTTGATGCATCGCTGACGATAGAAAACGGCACGACGATAGGAGTGAATCTCTCTTCCGACGGCAAAAACCGAGTGCAGCTCGAAGCTGACGGAACGCTTGACTACACGATGTCGCCCATCAGCGACGGGCGTATGCTCGGGCGTCTGAATATCAACCAGGGCTATGTGAGATATTCGCCGCCGTTTATGTCTGAAAAGAATTTCGCATTTGACAATAACAGTTATGTAGCCTTTAACGGTGACATGATGAATCCGATATTAAATGTCCACGCCACTGACGTCATTAAAGCTAACGTCACGCAGTCAGGGCAGAACTCCCGACTGGTTAATTTTGACGTTGCGCTTAATGTCACCGGCTCTCTCGACCATATGAACGTAGCGTTTGACCTTTCGACTGACGACGATGTGACCGTGGCTAATGAGCTTCAGACCATGAGTCCCGACCAGCGAGCTAATCAGGCGATGAATATGTTGCTTTATGGCATATACACCGGTCCTGGCACTAAGGGCGATGCGTCGATAACAGGCAATGCGCTCTATTCGTTCCTCGAATCACAGCTCAACAGCTGGATGGCCAACAATGTGAAGGGTGTGGATATCAGTTTCGGTATCAATCAGTATGACCGCACGATTGATGGCGCAAGCTCGCAGACTACAAGCTACAGCTATCAGGTGTCGAAGTCGCTGTTCAACGACCGTTTCAAGATTGTCATCGGTGGTAACTATTCGACTGACGCCAATGCTGACGAAAACTTCTCTCAGAATCTGATTAACGACATATCGTTTGACTACTATCTTAATAAAGGCCATACGATGTATGTCCGCATATTCCGCCACACAGGCTATGAAAGTATCCTCGAAGGTGAGATTACTCAGACTGGCGTGGGCTTTGTGTATCGCAAAAAGCTCAATCACCTTGCCGATATGTTTAAATTCCTAAGACCGAGACATAAGAAAAAATGAAAAAGATAATGCCAAATAATAAGTTCGCAGCACGCCTGTCAGCCGTGGTGATTGCGTGTGCTTTGCTGGCAAGCTGCTCCACAACCCGACGTATTCCCAAAGATGAGATACTCTACAACGGTTTGAAAAAGGTGGAATTCGCCCAGGACTCTGTCAAAATACCGTTGGCGCTTGAATCCACCATAAAAACGGCTGTCGATGTTCCGCCAAACAACTATTGGAAGTTGTTAGGATGGCATTACCCGTTCCCTCTCGGGCTCTGGGTATACA
>CAMWQZ010000168.1 GCA_947176515.1 uncultured Bacteroidales bacterium
GATAGTAGCGGCCGTTCTGGGTGATTTCGCGTATGTTGATTTCGGGATTGAAGTTTGTGGCGAAAGCTTTGCCGTGATTGCCGGCGTTGCAGTCTACGATGTCGAGATACTCCATAGCGCTGAAATAATGCTTGGCGGCATAGGCGGTAAACACGCCTGACACTCCCGGGTCAAAGCCGCAGCCGAGTATTGCCGTGAGTCCGGCCTTCTCGAAGCGCTCGCGATAAGCCCACTGCCATGAGTATTCGAAATGAGCCACGTCCTTAGGCTCATAGTTGGCAGTGTCGAGATAATTGACTCCGCATTCAAGACATGCATCCATGATAGTCAGGTCCTGATAAGGCAGCGCAACGTTGATGACCATGTCGGGTTTGTGCTTCTTGAAAAGCTCCACGAGCTGAGGCACAGAGTCAGCGTCGACAGAGTCAGTTGTGATATTGGGCGCGCCGATGGCTTTGGCTATAGCGTCACATTTCGATTTTGTACGAGAGGCGAGCACGATTTCGTTAAACACCTCAGGATTTTGTGCACACTTGTGTGCAACCACTGTGCCGACACCGCCGGCTCCGATAATAATTACTTTAGACATTTTCTATGTTAGTTGTTTTATTGATTTTTAATTTATTGCGGCGCTTGTCGAGCGCTATCATTACGAAAGTGAAGATTCCTAACATTATCTGCATCAGCGTCTGTGTACCTAACACCACGTTGGCAAATGCTCCGGCAGTTGCGCTTTCCACGCCATATATTCCCAGCCCGAAGATTACCGCCCACTGCCAGGGGCCAATGCCGCCGTTTGACGGCACACCCATCGAGAGGCTCGACAATGCGAATGTCACCAGGGCTGCCGACAGACCGTAGTCGCTAATGACATTCTGGGTTGCCGGAAATGCCATCATGGCTACTAACAGCTGGGTAAAGTAGCAACCCCACACACAAAGCGTCCATTCAAGCCAGCGCCATTTGCCGGGCATTTTGGTGATGACCGCAAAACCGGCCCACAACTCCTTGAATGCTCGTTGTATTTTGATTACTAATTTATTATCACTCTTATGACGTAGAAACCACCATAACGCCGCGATTCCGGCAATCGCCGCCCCCCATAGCCAAGGCGATAAGGCAATAGATTTAAGCGACTCTAACATCGACGCGTTATCGCCAAAATAGCTGATTAACGCTCCGGACGCAAGACCAAACGCTATCAGTGCGATAATTCCTACGGTTATTGTGTCAGCGAGACGCTCGGCTACCATCGAACCGAAAACCGCTGTGAATGGTGCATCCTGACGCTGAGCTATATAGCCCGAACGCCACACCTCACCCAAGCGTGGAAAAACAAGGTTAACTGCGTATGTGCCAAACATGCTCAGCACGAGATAAAAAAGCGGCACTCTGATGCCCAGCGCATTCAATTGCAGCCGCCACCTCAGTGCTCTAAAGAGGTAAGAGAAAAGTGATATGCCAAGCGCCCCCGCAATCCACTTGAAATCGCAGTCGCGCTTCACTATCTCAATCATTTCGTCAAAATCAATGCCAGTAAACAACAGCCAACACAATCCTACGCTGATAACCAGTGGGATGACATATTTCAGTAGGTCGCGCATTGCCCGGCGACCCTTTGATTGTTGACCTTTAACGTTCACTTCCTCTCAGTCACATTTTAACATTATCCGCTACAAATATAGTGAAAAATTCATTCACGGCGTTACACAGGTAATTATTTTGCCAAAATCAGCAGACATACCTGCGCATTATAGGTGTTTTTGTGTGTTTCTTACCTGCGCATTATAAACTACACCGTCAGCAACATCCGTCTCGTCATGTGGAATCTCAACACGGTCTTTATCGTATGAGCATACTTACCAAAGAGCGATTTTCCCTATTGCCCCTAAATCGAGAATAGCAGTGCTAATGCCTAATGCCTTGAATACTTTGCTCATAGTCGGAAGGGTGATAACACTTTGACCCTTTTCAAGGCGTGATATTTGTGCCCGTTGCACTCCTATGCGTTCTCCTAATTGTTCTTGTGTAAGATGTTGAGCAATCCGGGCCCTCTTTATGGCCTCTCCTACAAAATAGGCATGCAAATCTTCTGAAAGTTTTGCTTCCATAGCGTCACGCTCGGGTGTGCCAATTTCTCCCCACACTTCGTCAACCAGTTCACTGGCCGGAGTTAAATTCATCTTTGCCATATAATTGTTCTTATTTATTTTCAAAATATTGTTTCATTATTGCTTCAGCCTTATCAATCTCATTTTTAGGTGTCTTTTGCGTCTTTTTTATGAATCCGTGAGTTGCTATTATCAAAGCGCGTTGTTCCGTATCCCAAAATGCTAACAATCGATAGCATGTGCCATTAAATAGCGTGCGTAATTCCCAAATATCCTCATTGAGTTTCTTAAAAAGCTCTTTATCCATTTCACCGCCTTCAATCCTAAGGATATTGTAAGTTATCTTTTTTCTAGCTTTTTCGGGAAGTGAAAGGACAAAGTCCTTAGCATCGTCCGTCAAGAGGATATTTATTTTTTTAATCATCGTGATTCTATAAAAATATAACGATGCAAAGATAACATATTGTTTCCATTCAAAGAAACATTTTGGGTTATTATTCGGACTTTTCGCACGATTTGCAGCTTTTTTATATCTTTGTGGCTGTTATGAGATTGAAGATTACAAGAATTTTTGCAATAGTGATAGCCTGTGCGATTATCTCTGGTTGTCACCGGCCACATGATTCATATAATTTAGATGGGCTGCGTTCTGCAATTGACAGCATAGCTGCTGCGTCGCCGGGGACGGTCGGCGTTGCCATTATTACGCCTGACGGTGATACGCTTACGGTTAATAATGATGTGAAATTTCCTCTGATGAGTGTGTTTAAGCTCCATGAGGCGATTGCAGCGGCACACGTGACCGACCGACACAACCAGTCGCTCGACAGTTTGCTCACAATCCGTCGTGACGAAGTGTCGCCCGACACTTGGAGCCCCATGTTGCAAGACTATCCTCGAGGCGATTTCGATATCTCTATAGGCGATCTTATCAGATACATGCTTCTCGTGAGCGACAATAATGCGAGCACCCTGATATTTGACCGAGTGGTGTCTGTCGCTCATGCCGACTCGATTATCCGCACTCTCGACGTGCCGTCTTCATTTCAACTTCGCTTTACCGAGCGCGAAATGCAGGCCGACCATCCCAAAAGCTATGAGAACTGGAGTTCGCCCCTTTCGTGCGCCGCCCTTATCAAAGCTGTCATTGCCGACTCGCTCGTTTCACCGGTCAAACAAGACTCCATCCGCTCGTGGCTCAGCCAATGCTCGAGCGCCAACGGCCGCATGGCATCGGCTGTCGCCCAAGTGCCCGATGCCAAGCTCTATCACCGCACGGGTAGCGGCTACGTCAACGACCGCGGCCAAATTTTGGCAGTCAATGACATCGGACTCATCGAGCTGCCCGACGGCCGGCAACTTGCAGTAGCCATCCTAATAAAAGACTACGCCGGCACCCAGCCCCAAGCCGACGCCGAAATCGCCACCCTGACTAAGATTATCATCGAGCATATCACCTATTCCTCTTCGTAATAATATGAGTAGTCGATGCCCTTCATAAACATTTCGCGGTCGTTTATTTGGTCGGTTAGCGCACCGCGTAACAGGGATTTGATATGAGAAGAATCAACAACGCTTTCACGCATCGCTGTAAGATATTCATTCTTATCTATCTGGCTCCAGTCTATGCATAGTTTCAACGAACGCCTGAGCATAAGGTCAAGCCAGATACGCGTGCTTCGGCCGTTACCTTCCATAAATGGATGCACAACATTCATCTCCACATATTTGTCTGCGATTTCGTCGAGTGAAGTTTCTGGCATCCTTTCAATCGTGGGAATGATAGTCGGGAAATGGAGACAGTTGGCAAATGTGAAACCACCCTTTGAAATATTCTTATTCCTTATTTGCCCGGCAAAATCATATAAACCACCAAACAGATAGGCGTGAATCTGTTGCAGACATTTCATTTTACCCGGCTCAAGAGAATTAAGTAGTCCGCTTTCAAACAAGGTGTATGCCTTTTTACGACTTTGTCCGTCAATGGTATTGTCGCTGTATGTGAACCAGTCAAGAAATTTACTCGCACGATTGTTTGGGTAATGCTTAGCAAGAATAATAATATCATTAGCAGAAAGGGCATCACTATTATATTGTTTGCCATCAGCAGCCACAATTTTAAGTTTGTGAGTGCCACTCACGAACTGAATGTTTTCTTGCTTCAGTTTGCGTTTTAGCCAACGCCAATAGTTTCCGGCTTTAGTATAATCAGGCTCATCGTTGATAGCGCGCACAACATCCGTTGCCGAAAACCACCAGCAGCTGTTTTCGTCATCCCATGCCGCCCTTACCTCGCGATTATTAAAAAAGCGGATTGACTTCTTGCTCATAATTCATTGGCGCCTAAATTCGTCACTATATTATGCAAAGATATAAATTATTT
>CAMWQZ010000169.1 GCA_947176515.1 uncultured Bacteroidales bacterium
GCCGCAATGGCTGTCGTCAATGGTAAATTGCTTGAATGTGAATGATATATGCCGGCACATTGTGGGGATTGTCTTAATTTATGACAAAGTTAAGCAAATCGCTAAAAACTTGCAAAATCATCCGAAAATTATTACTTTTGGCAATGATACATTAATGACGGCAAGAAATGGATAATCGCAAGTTTTCAGTAAGTAGTGAGGAATTGAAAATGGAGTGTCTGCGAAGAAGATATTTAGAACTTCTGTCGCAGCCTGAAGTCTTCCCGTCGGAGGAAAACTGGGATTTTATCATTTCAAATCATCTTCAAGGTCTTGGTACCAGATTGTATCGTAAATTTCTTGTTTCTTATATGCTTGAAGAGGATAAACGTTGTGATTATCATAATCTGGCAATCAAGAGATTTCCTAAGTATATTGCGTCTATTGAGCGAGACGAGGCGCTCAACGTGGTTTATAGTGACACACAATCTGCTACCGATGGATTTATAAAATTGGTTTACGATTGTCAGCTATTTGATTGTGAACGCATAGGCCATCTTGTTGACAACGGTCAGCCAGATTTGGCTGCCGACCTATTAGGTGCTTATCAGCCTGAATATGATGGTGATACTATTGATGCTATGCAATTTCTACTGACAAAATTTGACCATTTGCCCTCACTCGGCACAATTGAGGTTCATAAAGGTATATTTAAGACAGAGCGTAGATATATTTGTCCCGATGGTCATTCTAATCCTCACGATGTTATGTTCTGCGAGGAAGAGGGATGTGGAAAAGATATTTATGGGCTGACCGAAGCTCAACGCGAAGCTGTCGAGCAGTTTTCTGAGCGGATAGATGTTTTACGGGACATGTTAGATTGAGCTTGTTTTGGTCGTTCACGAAAAAATGACTAAATTTGAGTTTAATTTAAAAATGCGCTAAGATGGAGTCTACATTTTTTATAGCTGATGAACGTGAGCAATTGTTGCCGTTATGCCGTTCGCTGATGCGATATGGTCGCGACGTTGTGACGTCAGATGACTTTCAGCGGTTGAAGGCTCTCGTTGCGTCTGCGATAGAAGCAGATGTATATAGGCGTGACCGCTTTGGTCTTAACCCGGTAATAAGAAATCTCTCTGCCTGCGAGTTGCTTTGTGAGCGTCTTAGCCCTGATCGTAACATGGTGGTTGCTATGATGATTTATCATCTCTACCGCAATGAATTTATTACTCGTGATAAGATTGTGAAAGAGTGGGGCGCCGATGTTGCAAAAATGGTCGACGGGCTCAATAAGGTTTCCACTCTTTATAGCCGTCATAATTTGGTTGGAAGTGAGAATTTCCGAAATCTTCTGCTTACGTTTGCTGAGGATATTCGAGTTATTATTCTCATGATTCTTGACCGCCTTGCATTGATGCGCGCTATCAATCACCATCCCGACCATCGACAGGTGTGTGATGTGGCTTATGAGGTGAGCTATCTCTATGCTCCGTTGGCTCATCGTCTTGGTCTCTACAGCATTAAGTCTGAGCTTGAAGATATGTCTCTAAAATATACTAATAGGGATGTTTATACTCAGATAGCTCATAAGCTTAATGAAACCAAAGCGTGCCGTGATGCATATATTGACGATTTTATCCGGCCGATTAAAGAAAAACTTGAGCGCGAAGGTCTGAAATTTGAGATAAAGGGTCGCACCAAGTCTATATCGTCAATATGGAGTAAGATTAAAAAGCAAAAGACTGACCTCGACAAGATTTACGACCTTTTTGCTATCAGAATTATTCTCGATGTTCCGCTTGAGCGAGAGAAGAATGAGTGTTGGCTGGCATATTCGATAGTGACAGACATGTATAGGCCTAATCCCTCTCGATTGAAAGACTGGTTGAGTATACCGAAAAGTAATGGCTATGAGTCACTACATATCACTGTCTACGGTCCTGAAAACAAGTGGGTAGAAGTTCAGATACGCACAAAGCGAATGGACGCTATTGCAGAAAAAGGCTTGGCAGCGCATTGGAAATATAAAGGTATAAAGAGCGAGGGTAATCTTGACGCATGGATGAACAATGTGCGTGACATTCTTGAGGCTGCTGAGAGCGGTCCGATGGAATTGATGAAAAATATGCGCATGGACGTCTATGATAAAGAGGTGTTTGCATTTACTCCCAAGGGTGACCTCTATCGTTTGCCTTTGGGCGCGACTTTGCTTGACTTTGCATTCAGCATCCACACCAATGTCGGTTCACAGTGTACCGGCGGACGTGTCAACGGAAAAAACCAAAAAATCAATTATAAGCTGCAGAGTGGAGATACTGTCGAGATTTTCACTTCAGCCCAGCAAGTGCCAAAACAAGATTGGCTTAATTATGTTGTCACATCTAAGGCACGCAATAAGATTCGTGTAGCGCTCAAAGAGCAGGAAAGCCGTGTAGCCGAGCTTGGCAAGGAGTTGTTGCAACGGCGATTTAAGAACCGCAAGATTGAAATCGACGAAGCCATACTCTCTAAGGTAATCAAGAAGTTAGGGTCCAAGACAGTCACAGAGTTCTACACTCGCATATCAGAGCAATCGCTTGATGTCAATGCGGTTGTTGAAGCATATTTAGCCCAGGTGCGTGGCAGCTCTGAAGAAAGCGAGAAGGTATCGGCCAGTGAGTACATTATGCAACCTCTTGGTGCTGACGATGACAATCACCAATCAAATGATGTGCTTGTTATTGGTAATAATATCAAGGGAATAAATTACAAGCTTGCAAAATGCTGTAATCCAATCTATGGTGACGATGTTTTCGGTTTCATCTCTTCTGAAGGCGTGATAAAGATTCACCGTACTGATTGTCCTAACGCTGCCAATATCCGAGAAAAGTATCCCTATAGGTTGATACGAACACAATGGAGCGGAAAACTCGGCTCACAGTTTGGTGCCACCCTCCGCATTGTCGGCATTGACGATATCGGTATCGTGACTAATATTACATCTATTATTAATAAGGAGAAGAACGTGACCTTGCGAAGTATTACTGTTGATAGCAACGATGGTTTGTTCCAGGGTTATGTTATTGTCGGAATTAACGACACAACTTCTCTCAATCAATTGATTAAAAAAATTCAGACTGTTAAAGGAGTAAAAAATGTTGAACGTAGCAAGTAAAATTTCTATCGTCGCTTTGTCAGTGGCATCATTGATTTCATGTGGCAATTCAAACAAGGAACATGCGACTCAGCTCAGCGAAGCTGCCGAACAAGAAGTAAAGGCCGGTCGCTATGAGGGTGCGCTGATGTTGCTTGATACGCTTGATACAAAGTATGCGTCCGAAGTCGAGGTGCGACGCTCTGCGATGAAATTTAGAGCTATGGCTGTCGAAGGACTCACCCTGCGCCGAATCACTGCCGTTGATGATACATTAGCGTATTTGAAAAGCCTCGCTGATCAATTTGAGCAGCAATTTGATTATGTCGAGAATCCGGGCAAAGGTTTGGGAGGCAATTTTATAGCTAAATCACTGGTAAAATCAAAATCAGAGATTCTTCCTCGTATTAACGATGAAGGGTATTTTACATTGTCAGTGAAAATTCCTGGTAAGTCGATTGAGTTTAAGTATATAACATTTTCTGATGGCTCCCAATCTATTTCAACCGAGCCTGTTGCTCCAACCCGTCTGGTCTCTGTTGAAAATTCAGAAATGACTGTCCTCCAGCAAGAGGATGTGCAACAGGCAATGGAATGGCTTGTTATGCATCCCAATACCAACAGCTATGAGCTCGTTGGTGCGAAATCAACTCTAAAGTTTAAGTATAATGATGGGCTTCGAGAGGCCATGGTTGATACTTGGCGTTATGCCGAGGCCAAACAAGCTTATCGCCTTTCGCTTATCGAGCGTGAAAAATTGGAGCGCCGTCTTCAGTTGTGTCGCGACCAACTCGCAAACGTCATCGATCGATGATGTCATGAAACGATAAAAAAAGACAGGACTTCTAAAATTTGTTTGTTGTCGGTAGCATATTTGCTATCGACAACTTTTTTTGTGTGTAGGCTCGTTTGTTTAATAGATGCTAAAATTGAATTCATAGTGAACCGTAAGGCTTGTTGAGGGGTTTTATAAGTAAACTAACCTAAAAGATTAATAACTAAAAATAATAAAAATATGAAATACGAACAGCCCGAACTTCCTTACGCAAAAGACGCATTAGCACCAGCTATTAGCAAAGAGACCGTAGAATATCACTACGGTAAGCATGAGAAAGCTTATATCGACAATCTTAATCGTCTGATTAAGGGTACTGAATATGAAGATATGGAGCTCGAAGAAATTATCCGCCATTCTGAAGGCCCGTTATTTAACAACGCTTCTCAGGCATGGAATCACATCTTCTACTTCTTTACATTCAATCCCAATCCCGCTTCTCACGAACCGACCGGTGAACTTCGCCGCGCGATTGACCGAGATTTCGGATCATTTGAAAAATTTAAGGAAGCATTTGTGGATGCAGGCGTAGGTCTGTTC
>CAMWQZ010000170.1 GCA_947176515.1 uncultured Bacteroidales bacterium
AACGGACGAACTATTACAAAAATTATGATATAAAATAATTTTCAACATCTACTTACTACAATTAATTTATATTTCGAGTTTACATCCTTAAATTATATTTTTACGATTAATTCTTTTCATTTCAGTGTCAATGACATCTCAGAGCCTAACAGATATAGTTTCGAATGACTCCATTCAAAGATGATAGGTTACAAAGCGTCCGCACACTCATTTTTTCACTAAAAACATGTTGCATAACATACTATTTATAGCCACAAAATTATAAAACAATTACTATTTTTGCCAAATGAAGTATTTGTGGACATATCTCCTCTTCTCTCTGCTTTATTTTCAAGTTCAAGGGCAACTAAATAAAGCAGAAGACTATTATGTATATTGCATTTAATGAAATGTCCGATATGCTTGCAGGGCGAGACTCTTTATCGATAAAAAGAGCTGTTTATTTGGCTGAATGGGCTTACTATGAGGGGAAATTAGATTATAAAACAGATTTTTGTGATGAGATTGACCGAATAGTAAAATTTATCCGCTCTTTTCACGAAATAAATCAGCTCGAATCATACAAGACTGGCATGCAGATGGCTATCAGCTCATATATAGTCAGACCATATTCAGGGAATGGCTATACTCCATACACCTATGACTTTGATACTTTTTTCATGGATGACGAACCCTGGGAGCGGCAATTTGTCAGCAGGACGCTAAAGACCCATAAAGGTCAATGCCGTTCTATCCCATGGATGTACAAAATCCTCGCTAATGAATTAAACGCTTATGTATCATTGGCTCACGCTCCACGACATAGCTACATAATGTATAAAGATGAGGACGGTATTACACCGGAAGAATGGATAAATCTTGAACTGACTACTAATGCAATGAATCCTTCATGGTGGATTAAGCAGGAGTTTGAAATTTGTGATTCTGCTGTGATTGTCGGCACATATATGACCCCGTTGACTGACATTCAGACCGTAGCCTGCCAAATGGCTGACCTTGCATTTGGATATAAAGAAAAATTCCATCGTTATGATGAATTTACATACTATTGTGCAAGCAGGTCATTGGAGTTTTATCCTATGAATCCAAATGCATGGATTATTCGAGGCAAGTCTCTTGAACGAATAATACATGATTACCTATTTACCACCGGCCATGTCATTGATGAATATGCTGCTTATCTAATATCTTTAATGGAAGAGACTAAACTAAGATATGACAGAACTTATATGACTGAAGAAACAGAAGAAATACGTAAGCGAAGAATACAACAAGCTATAGAATCTCAAAAATATTTACAAGAAAAAACACTGCAGAAATGAAAAATCTTATAGTCACGATATACAGTATTATTATAATATTATTATACCCGACACCTTCTAATGCATACTATCCATACTCACCATATTCATATTGTGGGGGAGATCCTATTAACTCTACTGATCCTACTGGCTGTGTGATTGAAGGAGTATCAAAACATGATGCAGCTTTGGCCGTCGAAGACTTTCGAGCTATGTTTCCCGGCGATGAATTTAAAGACTTCAGAAACCTAATAGTTCAATCGGGTAAGAAACAAACTGGTAAATCATTCGCTCCTATTTCTACAGAAGCGCTATCTGCAGCCTTCAGTGGAATCACTCTAAACGAAGATCAACAAGCTCTGGTGGATATAGTAGTAAATACCATAAATTCTAATGATGTTCATAAGGTTGAATATGTAGCTCCTGGTAAAGATATGTCTCTAACATCCCAAAATGTTTATGTCCCACTTTTGAACTCCATGAATATTACAGCAGAAATGGCAGCAGAGTTTCCGGAGGGGTACTTTCATTTTGTGATGGCATTGTGTGGAGAGGCTTCAACAACTACTACTAAAACAGGAACACTAACCTTAATATCGAACCAATCGGATGGTTTTGTTACAAATCGGGCTGCAACTCTTGGACATGAGGTTATGGGACATGGACGCACCCTTCGTTTAGGTTATACAGATTCCCAATCACAGCATGTGGTTCCAATTCAAGTAGAAAACTTGATATTAAGGAATATGGGCATTCCATTTTATAGAGATGGCACTGATCATGCTCCTGGTAAGACTTTTATTCCTAATTATATGTCGATACCAATTATTCGATAATGAAAAGAGTTATTGTTTTTACACTATTGCTAATCAATTTGTTCCATACAACATATTCTATTTATGATGATTCAAGAGAGATAGTAAAGCAAATTGAGACCGGACGTAAATCCATCTGCTATCAATTCGGACTTCAGACAGTATATATCATTGAAGGAGATTCGATTTGCGAGGTCGTCATAAAATCAGACAATAATGATAAATTAATTTCAACGATGTGTAAGACAACACCTATTTTAGAGTGGTCTTTCAATAATAGTTCCGAAGAATTGGCTCACGCACAATTTACAATCGACGACAATTATCACTTGATTTCTTCAAAGTTATCGCTACAAGAAGACAGCTGTATAACAATCATTGACTCATCATCAATGTACATTACAGAGAACAAAAAATTAGCCGCGAAAATTGATGAACTGAAAAAGTTTATAATTGATTTTTGGGTAAAAAATTATTTAGAGACATTCAAAGACAACTGACAGGCGCGCCCAATTGAGCGCGCCTGTCATATATTCGTCGATTTGAATCCAATCAATATTCAGCCTTCACATAGTCGGCTTTGCGGAGATAGTCGGCATCCATCGCAACGCCTTCCATAATGGTGTGGCTACCGTCAGTGCCTTCCTGCTCTACGACATAATCCTTCAAGCCATTTTCACCTGCAGCCAAGAATATCGGCTCAAGATTAATCATACCGCTCTGACCGAGTTCGTATTTGTCTTTAACGTGAAGCATCACGATGCGACCCGGATACTTCTTGATATATTCCACAGGGCTTGCACCGGCCTTGACTGCAAGGTAAGTATCAAGCTGCCAGAACATATTTTCGGGCTTCGTATTTTCTACAAGATATTCCATCCACACGGTGTCCGTCCCGGGGATTTTATCAAACTCCATAGAGTGAGTGTGATAGCCATATTTGAGACCGGCTTCGTTACACTTTTCGCCGATAGCGTTATGATAGTCGCAAAGAGTCTGAGCCTCCTCTATATTATTTGGCATCGAGCTCCAGGGTGTAACGATATAAGTCATTCCGGCGGCCTTATGGTCAGCAATTGCATCGTCCCACCACTTCATAGCCTCGGTGAAATCATGATTAGTGATTTCTTCAGGAGTAAGAACCCTTGTTGCGTGAGATGACAGAGCTGTCAGCCCTGCAGCCTCGCAATCTGCCTTAAACTGCTCGGGAGTCACACCGTAGAATTTGCGGTTAATATAATTAGCAGTTTCGACGGTCTTATAGCCCATATCGGCAAGCGCTTTAAGCGTAGCTTCATGGTTTTCAGCATATTTAGCCGAGTCACCGATTACTTCGCGGATTGAATAGAGCTGAAGGCTCATATCTTTTTCAGGCAGAGCCTGTTCAGTTGTCTCTGCTGACTTACAAGCCGTGAACAGACCGCAGGCTGCAAGCGATACGGTCAGTATTGTCGTTTTAATTGTCATTATTGTGTTAATTGATTGATTATTATTCGAGTTCCTTAACGCGGATATTGCGATACCACACATCGTCGCCGTGGTCTTGAAGACCGATAAAACCTTCGTGGTTCTCGCCGCCCATATTGACCATCAGCTTATATGCGCAGGGGAAATCACCGTTCTCATTAAACTTGCTGTCTTTGAGCATCTGTTTCCACTTCGGAGTCCAAAGGTGATATTCAAGCACGTTTTCGCCATTCTGATTATGGATAACAGTGCCTTTATATACTGTGATTTTAGCCTTGTTCCATTCGCCATATGGCTTGGCATTCTGAGGTTTGGCAGGTATCATATCGTAGAGCGATGCTGCCTGGCGGTTACCGTCTACACCGAGCTTTGCGTCTTCATGATTCTCGTTGTCAAGCACCTGGAACTCTGATGCTGATTGCCATATAGGCAGATACACATCTTCTCCATCCTCATTAGCCGTTGCCTCCTGGGCGAGATAGAATATACCCGAATTACCGCCCTTTGAAATCTTATATTCAAGTTCGAGCTCAAAGTTCTTGAACTTATGTGGGAAGATAAGGTCACCGCCGCCTTCCATCTGAGCCTCGCCCGTACCAGAACCTACAAGATGGATTGCCCCATCATCGACATTCCAGCTTGCCGGAGCCTCATCCATGCCATAGCCGCGCCAGCCGTCAAGAGTCTTGCCGTCGAACAGCACTATATAGCCTTCTTCGTCGACTGGATAGTTGGAGATATCTGTCTGAGCGCGGTCAGCGATTTTATATTCGCCTCGGTTAGCCTTGGCAGCGATAGCCGCCGGGTCTTTCTCACAGCTGCACTCACCGCATCC
>CAMWQZ010000171.1 GCA_947176515.1 uncultured Bacteroidales bacterium
CCCTGTTATAGCGATAAAATCACCTGCTTTGACCTGAATACTGACATCAGAAAGGATGATTCTACCTTCTCGCTCAAATGATATGTTGTTGAGCGAAATGAGGGTGGGGAGGTTATTGTCTTGTGAGCTCATCGGTGATCATATCTAATTGCCCCATCCAGTCTGCAGCAAGGGGGTCTATTGTTATCATTTTTGCTCCCAGTTGCTCATTGATTGAAAAGGCCTGTCGGGAATCAAATTCTTTTTGAAAGAAGAATACAATAACGCTGTCAGCTACCGCTTTGTTTATTGTTTCTTTCAATCTCACAGGCGAAATCTCTTTCGATTCTTCGCCTACGGCAATCTGTTTTAATCCGTAATCTTTTGCAAAATAGCCCAACGAGGGATGCCATATAGCGAAAGACTTGGGGTGTGCATTGTTAAGTTTTAAGGTCAACGCATTGTCGAGGCTATCAATAACTGTAATTAAGCTGTCGAGGCGAATCCTATATTTCCCGGCATTTTCAGGGTAGTGCTTCATCATGGCCTCGCCGATATTGTGGGCAATGATTTTCATGTTTTTTCCTGACGTCCATATATGTGGGTCAGCTTCGTGGTGACATTCTTCGTTGTCGCCGTGACTGTGTGTGCCATAAAGATGTTGCACGCCTGTTGAAACGTCGATAACATTTTCACGCTTGCCTGCCACTGATTTTTCAAATGGAAATGCATCAAGCATAAAATAAATGTCACTTTTTTCAGCGGCAGCGCGTTTTGACATTGCCGGATCAAATGTTTCTGGATTAGCGCCTCGGTCAAGCAGAGTGATTATTTCGTAATCATCTCCGCATATGCTCTCAACCAGATTGCCAAGCGGAGCTATGCTGACAGCTACCATTGGCTTTGAGCTTTCGTTTCTATTTTTACCGCAGGTGGTCATACAGATAATTATCGCTGCGGCTGACAATATATTGAGTAATCGTTTTAACATAACTGCAAATATTTGACTACAAAGTTAAGATTTTTTTAGTTTAGCCGTATATCATATCAGAGAAACATCGTATATTTGCACCGCAAAAAATCATCTTCCGTATGGTGACAAAAGAAACATGAGAGATATATGAGCGAATTAAAATTAAATTTGTGGCGTAACGCGAAAGACTATTTCTTTATTACACTTGGTGTTGGTTTATACGCTTTAGGTTTTTGTGCGTTTATTCTCCCTGAAAAAGTTGTGATTGGAGGCCTCGCCGGTCTTGGTACTCTTGTCTACTTCCTCACCAATATCCCTGTTGGTATTACGCAGTATGCTCTCAACTTACTTCTCCTCGCGATTGCTTATAAGGTTGTCGGTCGACAATTTGTTATTGGCACAATCTACGGAGCTACAATGATATCGGTATTTGTTAGTATTTTCCAGCCGCTTTTTGATGCTCCGCTGACCAATGAGCCCTTTATGAATATCGTTGTCGGAGGTATAATGTGTGGATTTGGCATTGGCCTTACCTTCGTCCACAATGGTAGTAGCGGTGGCACAGATATCGTTGCAGCTATGGTCTCCAAGCACTCAAATGTCAGCATTGGCCGTATGATGCTCTATACTGACTTCTTTATCATTTCATCATCATATCTTTTGTTTCATGATCTTGATAAGGTTGTCTATGGTTTCGTAGTGCTTTTTCTTGTCTCATATATGGCTGACCTTGTCATTAACACCAACCGTCAAGCTGTTCAGTTCACGATATTTTCACCTCATTGGAAAGAGATTGCAACAGCTATTAATAACGAAGCCAAACGCGGATGTACCGTGCTGAGCGGCATGGGTTGGTATAGCAAACAAGAAGTAAAGGTGCTTCTCGTTATGTGTCGTAAAATCGAGTCAGTGACCATATTCCGAATCATCAAGTCAATTGACAGTAACGCCTTTATTACCCAGGCAAATGTCAATGGTGTTTATGGCAAGGGCTTTGATGAAGTCAAAGTCAAAATGAAAGTGGATGATGGAGGCAAAAGCCATAAGAGTCCTTTCCATTTCGGGCATGGAGATAGCGATAATACCGCTCAGACTGGTCACCCTAAGAGCATGGCTTAGCTGAACAATATATCGTCAAGTTGTTCTCTTGTCGGGTTATGTGCAATAATTTTCCCGGACGGATCAAGTAAAATCGAGCCATATCCTTTGTCAAGATGAAATTCATCCTTGATTTTAAATGCTTGATTTCCCGAAACGTTAAATTGCATATCTGAATTTAGGCCGTCACGCTTCACTATTTCTTGAAACAAACGTTCTGATTTGTCAAAATTGACTGACAATAGGTCGATTTTTGAATTGCCGTTTGTCTTTAGCCATGAGGTATAGTCGTTGACAGATTGGCGCGATAATGCATCCGAGGTTGACCAAAACGATAGAAGGACATATTTGCCGTCGTTCTCACATTGCTTAAGTGCATTATTGATTTGCTCATCGGCGATAGTCGGCATGTCTTTACCTATTGAGGTGTTAAGCGAAGTCCTGTTGAATCCTGACGATGTCAATAGCAAACCTATAAATAGTGAAAAAATTAATATTGTCTTTTTGATATTTTCAGTCATAATATTAGTTGAGCAACTTATTATTGCCTTTGTAGTTAAACGATATTTGACCGAAAAAGTTCTTTAATGTGACTATTTAGCGAGGACTGTAATTGGTCACCGTCAACGGATTTTGTACTCCGTAGAAATTTGGCGAAAGAAGTTGCTCTAATCTTGCGTTTGGTTGTGATTTGAGATAAGATTCCACAATCTTATAGCCAATATATCGTCCTGCTCTGCCGGGACATTCCGGTGACAGAATAGTCGTCGTGGGCGATGGTAAAACGAGGCGGTCTGCGACTGTTTCTGATAAGTCAAAAATCATTTTGGAGCCAACCATTTTTCGCCATAGTTCAACTTCATTTTTTTCAAGCCACTGCAATTGTTCATCTGTGTAGCCAAGTGCTTCATTTAGCTTTGCATTCTTTACCAAAGCCATTTTTACAGCGGTGAGAGCTCCTTCATAAATCATCCTGTTTATAACCGCACTCGAATCAGTGTGTTCAAACGGATAAGCCGTGGCAATCATAGCTTCTGCCATGTCGTAGGGCATGTTTTCTTTAGTCTTGGCTGCACGTCTATATTCTGGCAGCCCAGAGTATGCTGGATGCTCGAAACCTAAATAGTGATTTAATGCCACAAACATTGTGCTGTCGGCAAACATTATACTTTGAGGCTTGCCCCATATCGCTGTTGCAAACGATTTTACAGGTACGTTAAGACCCTCTTTCTCTGCCTGTGAAACTATATAGGCCAATTCATATGATATATTTTCACTGGAAGGCATAATTGAATCGACATCATGTGCAAAAGCTTGTATGGCAGGAGTCTTTAACCATGCTTCAACATTGTGATTGTCAAGACCCATAATCGCTAACATCGCATCAAATTCATCTTTATGTTCATTGGATGCTGTATTTGCAGCAGTCAAGTCACCTCCATTTTTAAGACTTTCAGTGGCAATGTGAGCAAAATCAATAAAAGCACCGTCATCCAGACGCCGCTTATCGTTGCTGCAACCACTAAATAACCCGGAGAAAATTACACCCATAGTTGCCAACACAATAATATAATAATGTAAAATCGGATTCTTCATTTTTAATTCTTCATTCATCATTCTTTTTATATAACGCACATTTACTGAATTTTCATACAGATGTTCCCATCTTTTTTGCCAAAAAGGACGGATTATGCGCACATTTGGCTTAAAGTCGCATTTTAAATGTGCTATTGAAGCAAGAATTTAGTAATTTTGCATGATAAAACTATGGTAGGAGCCTTCAAGAATATAATTGCGCTGCTTTTTGCACTAATTTCGTCAGCTGCTGTGTGCGTCATGGCTGATGAGACAGCGCCTTTTGTTGTTGTCATCGACCCGGGGCATGGCGGCAAGGACAGCGGTTGTGTCGGTGCTTTGACCAATGAAAAGACCATAGTTCTTGATGTTTCAAAAAGACTCCAGAAACTTATCTCCGATGGATTACCCGATGTAAGGATTATAATGACGCGCGACAATGACCGATATATCACTCTTCAAGATCGCGCGACAATTGCCAATAATGCAAACGGCAATCTGTTTATATCTGTGCATGTCAATTCTGTCGATAAACGCAACCGTCGCCGTCAGACCATTCATGGTGCCTCCGTCTATACTCTCGGTCTAAGCCGTTCAGAGAGTAATCTATCTGTCGCTATGCGAGAAAATAGTGTTATGGAGCTTGAAGATGATTACACTCAGGCTTATCAGGGATTTGACCCAAAATCAGCTGAATCATATATTATTTTTGAGCTAAATCAGAACAATCATATCAACCGCAGTATTGAGTTTGCCAATGCTATTCAGAAAGAGCTTATTTCTACCGCTGG
>CAMWQZ010000172.1 GCA_947176515.1 uncultured Bacteroidales bacterium
ATCCGCCACAAGTGCCGACTTAATCTTACGATTAAGCGCTTTTAGCTCTGAAAGTTGGGGATGAGGTGTACGATCAGAGCTAATGAGGCCGTTGCAGTTGAATGAACCGTCAGACGGAATACCCTCAGGACCATAATCGCCACCATAAGCATACCAGAGAGTGCCATCAGGGGTATGCTCGATAAACGACTGGTCGACCCAGTCCCAGATGCAACCACCCTGTGCCTTAGGCTCGCGTTCGAAAAGCTCCCAATAATCTTTTAATCCGCCGACTGAATTACCCATAGCATGGGCATACTCGCAGAGGATGTAGGGGCGTTTTTGCTTTTCGTTTTTGCAATAAGCCTCGATGAAGGGTATCGGCATATACATGTTAGCGTAAATATCGCTGTTGTAAGCGTCAAGCGCGCGTTCATACTGGATGGGGCGATTTTTTTCGATAGACTTCATCCACTTGTAAGTCTCCTCGAAGTTGATGCCGTTACCAGCTTCGTTACCGAGAGAGTAGAATGTCACAGCCGGATGATTTTTGCTCTTGGCATACATGCGGCGTGTGCGGTCCATGTGAGCCGGCAACCACTCGATAAAGTTAGCCAACGATGCTTCGTCGTAACCATAGCCATGAGACTCGATATTGGCCTCGTCGATGATATAGAGACCATGCTTGTCAGCAAGGTGATACCAACGGCGCTCCATCGGGTAGTGGCAGTTGCGCACAGTGTTGATGTTGTTTTGTTTCATCAGCTCGATGTCGCGGAGCATCGTAGCTTCATCGACATAGTGTCCGGCCTGGGTGAAGGCGTGACGGTTAACACCTTTGATAAGCACGGGCTTACCATTTAGGCAATATTGACCGTTCTTCACCTCTGAGGTGCGGAAACCTACGTTGCAACCGAGCGTCTCGGTCACTTTGCCTGATTTGTCTTTAAGAAGCATTTCGAGAGTGTAAAGATACGGATCTTCGGCACTCCAGGGCTTGACATCCTTAATCACTTCGGCAAACTTGAGTTCGCTTGCGAGATTAGCGTCGCCCCCGATAACCTTATTGCCGTCTGCATCAAAAAGAGTATATGACAGCGAACCGACAGCCTTATTACCTTCGGTCCAAACCGTCAGGCCAAACTCTCCGTCGCGATAATTCTCGCGGTCAAGAGGAGAAGTTACCGTGTAATCAGCCACATAAGTCTTGGGAGTACTGTATAGATAAACATCACGCTCGATGCCACTTAGACGCCACATGTCTTGACACTCAAGATATGAGCCGGCAGACCAGCGGTATATTTCGATAGCAAGAGTGTTTTCGCCATCGACAAGCTTGTCGGTAATATCCCACTCTGCAGCTGTTTTAGAATCCTGATTGTAACCGAGCAGCTGTCCGTTGACCCAGATATAATAGAACGAAGCAGCTCCCTCGAGGCACAGCACCGTTCGACGGTCTTTCCAATCAGCCGGGATAGTGAAATCACGGCGATAGCAACCGACCTCGTTACTGTCGACAGGCACGAGCGGCCAATTCTTTCTGAAATTAAAGTATTCGGAGTCAAATTCGTAAGTCGTATTGACATACAATTTTGTACCATATCCTTGAGTCTGCCAGTTACCGGGAACATTTATTTTATCCCAACCCTTGGTAGAATAATCAGGCTCATAGAAATCAACTGGACGCTCCTTTGGACTCTGAGACCATTTGAAATCCCACTTACCGTTAAGACTCATATACCACGGCGATTCGAAGAAACGCTGGTCAGCAATCTGAGCTAAAGCCCCTTTGCCATTAGCATAAGGAACGACACATTCGTGTGGGTCAATCTGACCGAGACGGAAAGCCTCAATCTGTTGCCACTCCGGCTGTTGCTGAGCGGAAGCCAATAGCGGCAGCAGTCCGAGCAGCAGGGTTGTTAGTTTTTTCATGTTGAGATATAGTTACTTTTGTTTTATTTACTCAATTGGATATGTGAAACGAATCGGGTCATCATATTGCTCCTGAAGGTCTTTAAGCTTAGCCATCATGACAGTGGTAATGCTGTCAGTACCGGGCTGACCATAAATGTTGTGCATTTCTTTGGGGTCATTTGCGAGGTCATAGAGCTCCCACTTGTCGATGTCATTATAGAAATGAATCAGCTTATAACGGTCATCGCGAACACCATAGTGACGCTTAACAGAGTGTTCGGCAGGATACTCATAGAAGTGATAATAGAGAGCGTCGCGCCAATCCTCGGGGTGCTCGCCTTTGAGCAAGGGGAGGAACGAAACGCCCTGCATGTCTTCGGGGACATCTACGCCTGCGAGGTCAAGGAATGTGGGACCGTAGTCGATATTTTGAACCATCTCGTCAATGTCACCCTTACGGTCAAAGCCCTTGGGGAGATGCATTATGAGCGGAGTGTGGAATGACTCTTCATACATGAAACGTTTGTCAAACCAACCGTGCTCACCCATATAGAAGCCCTGGTCAGAAGTGTAGACAACGAGGGTATTGTCGAGAAGATCGTTTTCTTCAAGATAGTCGAGCACACGGCCAACGTTGTCATCGAGGCTCTTGACTACTTTAAGATAGTCGCGCATGTAACGCTGGTATTTCCACTCGGCAAGTTCCTTGCCCTGAAGATTAGCGGCATAGAATTCTTCGGTCATCGGACCATAGAACGCATCCCACGCTGCACGCTGAGCTGAGTCCATACGGCCGATATAGCTATGGTAACGTTCCTTGAGATGACTGTCTTTATCAGGACGGTCCATCTTAAGGTCGTAGATTAAATCCATATCTTTGAAAATGCTCATTTCCTGCTCTGCGGCTGCCTGACGGCCTGCATAATCATCATAGAAGTTCTCGGGGAGTTCGAAAGTTTGGTCTTCGAAAAGCTGAAGGTGAGCGGTATCGGCAAGCCAGTTGCGGTGGATTGCCTTATGATGGATGAGGAGGCAGAAAGGTTTATCTTTATCGTGCTCGTTTTCGAGCCAGTTGAGACTCTTATCGGTTATGAGGTCGGTGAGATAGCCATGGACCTGGACAGTGTCGCCAGATTCAACTATGAAATCGGGATTATAGTAGTCGCCCTGACCTGGGACGATCTCCCAACGGTCAAAACCCTGTGGCAGGCTCTCAAGGTGCCATTTGCCGAAGAGGGCAGTCTCATAGCCGGCGTTCTGGAGATGTTTGGTGAATGTCGGTTGAGAACTGTCAAACACACATGTAGTATTGTCAGTGAAACCGTTTTTGTGACTATGCTTGCCCGTGAGCATACATGCTCGGCTCGGGCCTGACAATGAGTTGGCTACAAAACTATTAGTAAAACGCACACCGTCATTAGCTATACGATCGAGATTAGGCGTATGGGCGAAACGCTTGTCATAGCAGCTCATCATCTGGGCCGTATGGTCGTCGGTCATAATATAGACGATATTAAACGGTTTCTTCTCTGTTTCAGCGGCCTTAGCCTTAGTACAAGACTGGGTGGCGACAACACCTGCTGCAGCTGCGGCGGTTGACACAGCCGAAATAACAATTGCTTTACTGTATTGCTTAGTCATGGTTTTTGGGAGGTTAAATAATTTTCTCGTAAAGTTAGTTATTATTTTAAAATCATGTTTTATTTATCGCTCGCAAAATTTGAAATATTATAAAAAATATATAATTTTGTCAGATAATCACCCAAAATACAATATATACACCATTTTATAGACATCAAAACATACCATTCAAAAACCCAACAACCAGTAAACAATATCATCAAAAAACAAAAACAATATGACACGTTTATTCTTCTTATTACTCGCATTTCTCAGTGTTTACAACATGTCAGCGGTTGTTCCGGCCTACACAGACCAAAAAATTGACCTTCGCTCAGTTGTATATGAAAGCGGCGATGGTGTCTCAAAATTCTATCGCATCCCTGCTATCTGCACTCTGCCCGACGGCACAATCGTAACTGTTGCAGACCGTCGACTCGACAGCAACAAGGACCTCCCGGGCCGCATCGACGTAGTATGCCGCACATCTAATGACCGTGGCGCAACATGGAGCGAAACTTATGTCGTTGCAGCTAATGACGAAGGCGGCGGCTATGGCGACCCAGCACTCGGCTATGACCCCAAGACCGGCGACCTTGTCTGCGTCTTCACTCACGGCAACGGCCTCTGGGATTCAAAAGAAGGCAGCCATGCGTTTATCAATGTGTCGCGCAGCTCTGACGGCGGCAAAACATGGACCAAACCAGTCGACATCACTCCCAATCTTTTCTCTCAGGTTAAGGGCGAAGCCCCTATTCAGGCTATGACAGCCTTCGCTACTTCGGGCCGAATCCTCACTGATTCAAAGGGCGATATGTGGTTTGTTCTCATAGCTCGTCCAATGGAAAACAGATGGCCTCTATCATGCTATGCGGTCCGCAGT
>CAMWQZ010000173.1 GCA_947176515.1 uncultured Bacteroidales bacterium
GGGCTCTTATGTGTATGACCAAGAAGGACAACGCTATCTTGACCTATATGGCGGTCATGCCGTGATTTCAGTCGGTCACGCCCATCCCCACTACGTAAAAGCCATTGCTGACCAGGTTGCACGTCTCGGATTCTACTCCAACTCGGTTCAAAATTCACTCCAGACACGACTGGCCGAACGGCTTGGCAAAGCCAGCGGCTATGACGACTATTCGCTCTTCCTTTGCAATTCTGGCGCTGAAGCCAACGAAAACGCAATAAAACTCGCGTCGTTCCATACAGGCAAACCAAAGGTTCTTGCCTTCGACAAAGCGTTCCACGGCAGAACATCTGGAGCCGTCGCTGCGACTGACAACCCTAATATTGTTTCGCCTTTCAACCGCACACACAATGTTGAATTCGCACGCCTCAACGACATTGCCGACGTAGAGCGCCATCTATCGAGTGGTGATTTTTGCGCCGTTATTGTTGAAGGCATACAAGGGGTTGCCGGCATACGCATGCCCGACGATGAATTTTTGCGTCAGCTGCGAGCGCTCACAGAGCGTTTAGGCGTAGTTCTTATCGCTGACGAAATCCAGTCTGGCTATGGTCGCTCTGGCAAATTCTTTGCCCACCAATACTCAGGAATCCGACCTGACATCATAACTTGTGCTAAAGGCATCGCCAACGGCTTCCCTATGGGTGCTGTGTTGATTTCTCCAAAATTTGAAGCACGTAAAGGCATGCTTGGCACCACTTTTGGCGGCAACCACCTTGCATGCGCAGCGGCCATCGCAGTACTCGATATAATCGAGGACGAAAATCTCATCGATAATGCCGCAAACGTCGGTCAATATCTTATCGACGAACTAAAAAAAATGCCGCAACTCAAAGAAGTGCGCGGCCGTGGCCTGATGATTGGTGTCGAAATTGACGGATCCGCATCTGAGATGCGTAAACGCTTGCTTTTCGACCACCACATTTTCACTGGCGGAGCAGGCGCGACAACCGTGCGACTCCTTCCTGCTCTTAGTCTGAGCAAAGACCAGGCCGATATATTCCTCAAAGAATTTCAAAATTTATTGAACGAACAATGAAAAAATTCACATGCGCTGAAGACATCGGCGATATAAAAAAAGCTCTTGAAGAAGCATTTGAGGTCAAGCGCGACAGATTTGCATTCACTGAGTTAGGTCGAAACCGCACCCTCCTCATGATTTTCTTTAATTCCAGTCTCCGCACACGCCTCAGCACCCAGAAAGCCGCTATGAACCTCGGCATGAACGTTATGGTGCTCGACGTGAACCAAGGCGCATGGAAACTCGAGACCGAGCGAGGCGTGGTGATGGACGGCGACAAGCCCGAACACCTTCTCGAAGCAATTCCCGTGATGGGTAGTTTCTGCGACATGATTAGCGTGCGTTCATTTGCAGGCCTTAAAGATAAGGCAGAAGACTATGAGGAGCGCGTCATTGAGCAGTTCATCCGCTACTCAGGCAAACCGGTTTTCAGCATGGAGGCCGCCACGCGCCATCCTCTCCAGAGCTTCGCCGACCTTATCACTATCGAAGAGTTCAAGACCGTCCAACGTCCGAAAGTTGTGATGACATGGGCTCCTCACCCCAAGGCTCTACCTCAAGCTGTGCCAAACTCTTTTGCCGAGTGGATTAATAAAACTGATTACGAATTTGTAATCACTCACCCCGAAGGCTACGAACTCGACCCGAAATTTGTTGGCCGCGCCACCGTGGAGTATGCCCGTAAAAAAGCTTTCGAAGGCGCAGACTTCGTCTATGCGAAAAACTGGTCAGCGTACACTGACCCCAACTACGGCAAAATCCTGTCGACCGACCGCAACTGGACCGTCGATGCCGACACGATGAAGCTTACCAATAATGCTTATTTCATGCACTGCCTGCCCGTAAGGCGCAATATGATAGTAACTGACGAAGTTATCGAATCTGACCGCAGCATCGTCATTCCCGAAGCCGCTAACCGCGAGATTTCTGCTCAGACTGTAATCAAACGCATGCTCGAAAGCCTATGATTAACGTTGTCAAAATAGGCGGCAATGTCATTGACAACCAGGCTGCCCTGAAAGCATTCTTGTCTGACTTCGCCAAACTGGCTGGACAAAAGATTCTCGTTCACGGTGGTGGCAAAGAAGCCACACGCTTGAGCGCCAAGCTCGATATTGAGACAAAAATGATTGGCGGACGCCGCGTCACCGACCGCGACACCCTCGATGTCGTCACCATGGTTTATGCCGGACTGATCAACAAGCGTATAGTTGCCATGCTTCAGGCTGAGGGTTGTAATGCCATCGGTTTGAGTGGCGCCGACGGAAACGTCATATGCGCCAAGCGCCGTAATCCCGAGCCTATTGATTATGGCTTTGTGGGCGATATTGCCACAGATGGCGTAAAGGCTGCTTTCATAGTAAATTTACTGAATCAAGGCATCACCCCAGTTTTCTGCGCCATAAACCATGACGGCAAAGGCAACCTGCTCAATTGCAATGCAGACTCTGTTGCATCAGCCGTAGCCGTAGCTTGTGCAAAGTTTGCACCCACTTCCCTGACTTTCTGTTTTGAAAAATCGGGCGTACTTACTGATGTCAATGACGAATCGACATTAATATCTCATATTGACCTTGAGATCTACCCCGGTCTAATAAAATCAGGAGCTGTAACCGACGGTATGTTGCCTAAAATTGACAATGCCTTTAAAGCGATACAGTCAGGCGTAGCCAGCGTTACGATTAAATCATCATCCAAGCTTCTTGCCGATATCGGCACAACAATCACAAAATGACCGAGCGCGCGATTTCACTCCTTGACAGGCTGATTGCCACGCCCTCATTGTCGCGTCATGAAAATGCGACAGCCGACCATATTTCTGCCTTTTTAGAAGAAAACGGAGTCGTTGCAAATCGCTGTAAAAACAACGTGTGGGCTGTCTCTGACAATTATGATTCTAATCGTCCGACACTGCTACTCAATTCGCATCACGACACTGTCAAGCCATCTGCCACTTATACACTCGACCCCTTTAAGCCTACTCATCGTGACGGACGCATTTATGGCCTTGGCAGCAATGACGCCGGCGCTTCAGTCGTTTCTCTAATCGAAACGTTTCTCCGTCTGCGCAATGTGCCGCTTAACGTCAACCTCATATTAGCCATTACCGCCGAAGAAGAGGTCAGCGGCAAAGACGGTGTCGAGTTATTGCTGTCAGAGTTTAAATCATTGGAAATGAATGTCGACATGGCAATCGTTGGCGAGCCTACAGGTCTCAACGCTGCTATCGCCGAACGCGGACTGATGGTACTTGACTGCACCGCTCATGGTGTCAGTGGCCACGCTGCCCGTAACGAAGGCGTCAATGCCATCTATGCCGCAATAGCCGACATTGAGACTCTGCGCAACTTTAAATTTGAAAAAATCTCGCCGACCTTAGGCGACGTAAAAATATCTGTCACTCAGATTGCCGCTGGGACTCAACACAATGTCGTGCCCGACCGTTGCACCTTCGTTGCCGACATTCGCACTACCGATGCCTATCCCAATGTTGAAGTAGCAAAAATCATATCCTCACTTCTGCAATCCGAAGTAAAGCCGCGAAGCACACGGCTTAACGCATCGGTAATATCCGCGCAGCATCCGCTCGTGACTGCTGCATTAAGGCTCGGCGCCAAACCATTTGTGTCGCCAACGCTTTCTGACCGTGCCCTTATGCACAACATCCCGGCTCTCAAAATCGGTCCCGGCGACTCCGCGCGTAGTCACACTGCCGACGAATATATCATTGAATCTGAAATCGAGGAGGCCATCGCCTTCTATTGTAATCTTATAAAATCGTTATGAAACTCTGGAGCAAGGGCTTCGAGCCCGACAAAATGATTGAAGAATTTACCGTTGGCAACGACCGCCAACTCGATTTGCGACTCGCCCGATATGATGTCTTGGGCTCTATGGCTCATATTCAGATGCTTGAATCAATAGGCTTACTCAAAAAGGATGAACTCGACATCTTGCTTTCAGCCCTCGGCGATATATTAAAGGTTATTGATTCTGGCGATTTTACTATTGAGCCTGGTGTCGAAGATATTCATTCTCAGATTGAATTTATGCTCACAGCCCGTCTCGGTGACATAGGCAAGAAAATTCATTCTGGCCGTTCTCGCAACGACCAGGTCCTCGTTGACCTCAAACTATTCATGCGCGACGAGCTTCGCAACATCGCTCATGCCGTTAATCGTCTTTTCTGCCGCCTGCAGTATCTCAGCGAGCAATATAAAGATGTCCTTATGCCGGGTTACACTGATCTTCAGGTCGCCATGCCCTCGTGTTTTGGGGTGTGGGTTGGAGCCTCTGCCGAATCTCTTGTCGG
>CAMWQZ010000174.1 GCA_947176515.1 uncultured Bacteroidales bacterium
TACCGAGGTTATCAATTCTGACACTAACGAGGTTGAGCAGGTTATATATGAAAGCCAAGCAACCAAATCACCACAGACCACTATACCCTTTGTTAAGAACAATAACCTAAATTATAGCTGGTTTACCCAATGGATGGGAAAATACGCCGAGACTGGAGGTTGGATCATATTTTTCCTGATTGTCATCTTCATTGTATCCGCCACAAGTAACGGAGCAAATCTAAATGACGGCCTTGATGGTATGACAGCTGGTCTTTCGGCCGTCATTGGAGTCGCTTTGGCTATAATGGCATATCTCGGAGGTAATATCATATATTCATCATACCTTAATATAATGTATATTCCCGAGAGTGAGGAATTGGTTGTTTTCATGGCAGCCTTCATCGGAGCGCTCGTTGGATTCTTATGGTACAACGCCTACCCTGCTCAGGTATTTATGGGAGATACGGGCAGTCTTACAATAGGCGGCATAATTGCGATTTTTGCAATTCTTATACATAAGGAACTTCTCTTGCCGATACTCTGCGCACTCTTCTATATCGAAGACCTTTCGGTAATACTACAAGTAGCCTACTTCAAACGCACTGGCGGTAAACGAATATTCAAAATGTCTCCACTTCACCATCACTTCCAGAAACCCGGCAACGCCGGGATCCAGGCTCTCATTCAGCGCCCGATTCAAGCTATTCCTGAAGCTAAAATTGTTACTCGTTTCTGGATTATCGGAATCATTTTAGCCGTAATCACATTCGTAACACTCAAAATCAGATAATATGACAAACAATATATCTCAACGGCGACTCGCCATACTCGGCGCAGGCGAAAGTGGCACAGGCGCTGCCATCCTCGCCAAGGACAAAGGTTTTGACGTTTTTGTCAGTGACTTTGGCCACATATCACCTAAATACAAAGAGATGCTCGACAAAGAGGGCATCCAATGGGAGGAAGGTCAACACTCGGTCGAGCGTATTTTAGCTGCCGATGAAGTCGTAAAAAGCCCCGGCATAGCTGACACGACCCCGATTATGCAGAAAGTCCTGTCGAAAAACATCCCGGTAATAAGCGAAATAGAATTTGCCGGACGTTATACTGACGCGAAAATGATTTGTATAACCGGTAGTAACGGCAAGACCACTACAACATTGCTCACATATCATATACTGCAACGAGCTGGTCTTGATGTCGGCCTTGCTGGAAACGTCGGTAACAGCCTCGCTCTTCAGGTTGCGCGTGAGCCTCACGAAGTATATGTCATCGAGCTAAGTTCTTTCCAGCTCGACAACATGTATGACTTCAAAGCAAACATTGCCGTGATACTCAATATCACTCCCGACCATCTTGACCGTTATGACTACAAGATGGAAAACTATGTCAAAGCAAAATTCCGCATCCTTCAGAATATGACGCCAAAGGACTCTTTCATCTACTGGAAAGAAGATCCAATTGTCAGCGCTCAGCTTAAGAAGATAACTACCGAAGCTGAACTATATCCTTTTACAGCCAACGACGAGGAGTCGTGCACAGCCTATATTGACGCGGAAAACGATATGATTATCAACACACCTGGCACCTCACTTTCGATGCCACGCGCAGACCTTGCGCTTAACGGCATCCATAATCTTTACAATTCAATGGCCGCCGGCCTCTCAGCATGTTTATTAAATATCCGTAAGGATGATATTCGTGCGGCTCTCAGCGATTTCACTGGGGTCGAACACCGTCTCGAGCCGGCCGGAACAGTTGATGGAGTTGAGTGGATTAACGATTCCAAGGCCACCAATGTAAATTCATGTTGGTATGCCCTCGACTCTATGACAAAACCGACAATCCTTATACTTGGCGGAAAGGACAAAGGCAACGACTACAACGAAATCCTACCTTTAGTCAAAGACAAGGTAAAAGCTATTGTAGCGATGGGTCTTCACAACGAAAAGATAGTTGAATTCTTCAAAGATGCTGTGCCCGTAATCCGCGATACCAACTCTCTTGCTGATGCCGTAGCCGCTTGTCACGAATTAGCTGCAGCCGGCGACGTAGTACTACTCTCCCCATGCTGCGCAAGCTTCGATCTATTTTCAAGCTATGAAGACCGCGGCCGCCAGTTCAAAACAGCTGTAAAAAATTTATATTCTCACCAACATTAAAATTCATTTCCTCTCCGACATGGAACCAGTCTTTAACATTGACGAAGTCATCCCCGAAGCCGCACCGGCAGTCAGCGAAACCACTGCTGCCGAAGACCTCAACAAAATCAAACCCAAGATGCGCACCGACCAGCACATTTGGGGCATCTATATCTCACTGCTGATTATTTCTGTAATCGAGTTATTCAGTGCCTCAAGCCAGGAAGTGCAGGTCAACGACATTTACGGCCCGATTATACGCCACGCTCGTTTCTTGGCTATTGGGCTTGTGCTTATGCTTGTCATTCAGAAATTTCATTTCAAATACATATACAGGCTCACCCCCTTGTATGTTATTGGCAGTATAATGGCTATGTTCTTAGTCTTAGGCATGGGTGTCAAAGTCAACGGTGCACAACGTGCACTCCAATTTGGTTCCATTATGATACTCCCGGCTGAGTTTCTAAAACTCGCCGCAGCTCTTGGCATAGCGTTTATCCTTAGCCGCACACAGATGCCTGGCAAACGCGATGTGACGACACAAGGAGTCGTATGGAGCGCCGGACTGACTCTGGTCTGTGCCGGACTATTGTTTTCTCATGGCCTAACCAACACCCTGCTGATTTTCGCTATTAGCATGTCAATGATGCTTATCGGAGGGGTCGGCATGAAGAAATTCATGATTGTCTGTGGCATCTATCTATTTATTGGCTCTCTGGCAATGGGCTATAAGCTCATGCAAAATAAAGATGCGGCCCCAACGCCCGAAGCGATTGCAATCGCCGAGCTGAACAAAGAAGAAGTGGGAGCGGCTGCCGGCAACCGTTCGTCTACATGGGTCGCTCGCGTCCAACGCCATTTCCGTCTCAATAAAGCCGGTGACAAAATCGACGATACTAATAAACAGGAGCAGTTAAGCTATATAGCTCAAGCACATGGCGGCTTGACTGGGGTTGGTCCAGGCAACTCTCGCGAAAACGCACGTCTGCCCTTGGCTTTCTCCGATTACATTTATGCCATTGTAATCGAAGAACTTGGCCTTATCACCGGCATTTTCGTCTTACTATGTTACCTTTGGTTGCTTGCTCGTGCTGGACGAGTTGCGACCCAGTGCAAACAGACATTCCCATGCCTGTTGGTCATCGGATGCGCAATCTATATCGTCTATCAGGCACTCTTCCATATGGCAATCGTCACCGGGGTGTTCCCCGTATCAGGCCAGCCATTGCCACTGATATCTAAAGGCGGAACATCTGTTATTGTAACTTCAATAGCTCTTGGCATCATGCTTTCAACCAGCCGCCACGCAGCGTTTAAGAACGACAAAGAAGCAATCCGTCAGGAACTCAACACTCTACCGGCAAGCATTCATAGCGATAACCCATCGCAACTATAACAACTAAATTTATGCAAAATTCATCTACAAAAAAGACCCCGGCTTTGCAACGCGTACTGATTAGCGGCGGCGGCACTGGCGGACATATATTTCCGGCTGTATCAATTGCCAACGCTATACGCAGACGTTTTCCTGATGCCGAAATTTTATTTGTCGGCGCCGACAATCGCATGGAAATGGAACGAGTGCCTGCCGCCGGATACAAAATTGAAGGCTTGACCATTTGTGGCTTTGACCGTAAAAATCTTTTGCGTAACATCAGCGTACTAATCAAACTCCGCCGCGCAATCCATAAGGCTCGTTCAATCGTCCGCAACTTCAGACCTCAGATTGCCATCGGTGTTGGCGGATATGCATCTGGCCCCACTCTTAAGGCTGCACAAAAACTGGGCGTCCCAACACTCCTGCAGGAGCAAAATTCCTATGCCGGCGTAACCAATAAGTTACTTGCCAAGAAAGCGAAACGTATATGCGTGGCTTACGAAGGCATGGAGCGTTTTTTCCCTGCTGATACTATCGTAATGACAGGCAATCCGATTCGTAAGAACCTCCTCGAAACCACCTTGTCCCAGACCGAGGCAAAAACAAAACTCGGTTTCAATCCCGACAAACCCTTAGTCTTGATAGTAGGAGGCAGCCTTGGTGCTCGCACTATCAACGAGAGCGTTGCCGCTGACTTAGACATATTGACCGCTGACGGCACACAACTTTTGTGGCAGACAGGCAAAAACTATTCTGACAAAGAAGCTCTCGCGCGTGCCGCAGCAATCGACGGTGTCACCGCGACGACATTTATCTCCGATATGGACGTTGCTTATCGC
>CAMWQZ010000175.1 GCA_947176515.1 uncultured Bacteroidales bacterium
ACCCTGCACATTGCCATGCATATAAGCGTAATTATAGCTTTCCTGGTTGAAACCGCCCATGAGCGCAAAGTGATTCTTGCCGAGGTCAAACGAGTAGTTTGAGTAAATGTTGAGCGCGTTATACTTTTTAACCCAGTGATTGATGGTGTAGTTGTTCTTCGATGGGTCAGTCGGAGCTGTCTTCTGGGCGAGCTGAACGTCGGCATAGTGGATAATGCCGGTATAGTTCTTATAATCATAGTTAGTCTGATTATATGTGTACTCGCCGGTGATTGTCCAGTTTTTCAGCGGAGTGATGACGGTCTTTGTCTGAATACGCGGAACCGAATAAGTCGTGTGCGACGTTTTGCCTACGAGATATGAGTTGTAAGGCGAGTCGATGATGAGGTCTTCGGTGGCGTTTGTGAGATATTCTGCCGGCATATTACCCTTGACTGGATACCACGAAATAAGACGTGTAGCAAATGGGTCGCGGATATTGGTCGATAGAGCCGTGTTCGCACGGTTTGTATAGAACATCGATACCTCCTGTGTCAACCACTTCGTGATGTCTGCCGAGATAAACGATGTGATAGCCTTACGCACGAAAAGGTCTTTGTTGGTCACCAACGGGCCATTGTTACGGTTGTAGTTGGCAGAGAGGCGGAAACGCACACGGTCTGTGCCGCCCGACATCGAGATATTGTGGTTAGTCATTGCGCCGGTGCCGAGGATTGAACCCTGGATGTCGCTTTCTTTAAGATAATAGATTCTGCCGTCTGTATGTTTGTAGATACCATTATCAAGCACTCCTTCAAGACCTCCCTCGCGGTACTGGTGGATAAGGTCAACCCAAGTATCGAGATTACCGTCGCCGGCCCAGTACTGATTAGAGTAACCGGCCTCGCGGTAAGCGTCGATATAGTCGAGAAGCGATGCCTGTTCGGGTCGGTTGATTGATCTTTCCCAAGCCTGAGAGAAGTTATATGTCACATTGAAACGTGCGTCACCTTTGGGGCGCTTGGTGTTGATAAGTACCACACCACCTGCTGCGCGCGCACCGTAAATAGCTGCCGAAGCCGCATCTTTAAGCACCGTTACAGTCTCGATGTCATCGGGGTTGAGCTGAGCGATATCGCCTTCGACGTTATCGATTAGCACCAACGGGCTGCCGCCGTTAATCGAAAGGTCACCACGGATGTTGAGGCTCTTTGACTGGCCCGGAGAAGATGCGCCAGAAACCATAAGACCCGGTATCGCGCCCTGGAGGGCTGCTGCTGCGTTGACCACCGGACGGTCACCGAGCACTTCCGACATCTTGACCTGGTCAACCGGACCGGTAAGGTTAACTCTCTTCTGAGTGCCGAAACCGATGGCGACAACCTCGTTCAAAGCGTTGTTCGAAGGCACAAGAGTCACATTGAGCGGAGTGCCATCCCAAACGACCGCCTGAGGCATGTAGCCAACATAAGAAATGTTGAGCGTTGCGCCTACTTTTAATCTTGAAATTACAAACTTTCCGTCAATATCGGTTGTAACACCTTTCGTTTCACCCTCAACGATGACGGATGCGGCTGGAAGAGGTTCGCCCTCTTCATCATAAACTGTGCCGGTACATGTACCGGTCTGCGAAGCAGAGGCAGTTACCCCCCCCCTTTGCACTTGGCTGGTTGCCAACGCATTAACTGGGAGAACCACAGATGTGGTCAACAGAGCCAAAGCTGCGACATAGACTTTACGCATAAATGTAAATAATTAATGGTATTGATAGTAAACAGCGCCCTTAAAGGACACATTAGGTTAACAATAATTTTAACTTCTGCAAATTAATGTCAATTTTTCGAATTAACCAAATTTTATCTAACATTTTTTCAGAAAAGTTACTCAGAGTTCTCAGAGTACTCCGAGAGCTCCGAGAACTCCGAGAACTCTGATCACCCTGCAAATCAAAAGTCTCACTTTCGATTTGCAAGATTTCATATTTTTCCTTACCTTTGCTATATAATTTATAACGGCCTTGTTCATGGACTATATCAACCGACAGATATCAGAGGTTATCCTTCAGGCTAACCGATATTACCCGGTGACAATCATCACCGGGCCGCGACAGACTGGCAAAACAACTCTTGCCCGGCATCTCTTTGCTGACTACAACTTCGTCAACCTTGAAGACATCGCTACACGCAACCGCGCCGTCGACGATATAAATAGCTTTCTTGACAGCCTGGGTGAAAAAGCCATTATCGACGAAGTCCAGAACTACCCTCCAATTATGTCGTCCATTCAGGCTCGGGTTGATGCCGACAAATCTTTACGTTACATCTTGACAGGCAGCAACAACTTTTCGCTCCTCCACAATTCAATGCAGTCCCTCGCCGGCAGGGCATCACTATTCACCGTCCTACCCTTCTCTTTCAGTGAGCTAAGTGACAAATACCTTGACATTTCGACTTCTCAACTAATGTTGCGAGGCTTCTATCCTGGCACAATTGCCGACGATATCCCACCCGAAATTTTCTATCGCAACTACTATGCCACCTATATTGAGCGCGACATACGCTCTCTTTTCCAGATTCAGCATCTCGACAAATTTCAACTCTTCTTGCGACTATGTGCATCTCGCGCCGGAAACGAGTTAAATATGGCGTCAATCGCAGTCGAAGCCGGAGTCTCTGCACCGACCATCGCTTCTTGGATTTCGCTTTTAAAAGCATCTTACATCATTTATACACTCCCTCCTTATTACGCCAACATATCAAAGCGCCTTACTAAGACCCCTAAAATTTATTTCTACGATTCAGGCCTTCTATGCTATCTGCTCGGCATCGAAAATTTCTCCCAGCTCGATACCCATCCCTTAAGAGGTTTCATATTTGAGAACATCGCTGTAACCGAACTTTTAAAAAACCGATATAACCAAGCCAAAGACCCTAACCTCTATTTTTATCGCGAGAACTCAGGCCGCGAAGTCGATATTGTCCAGACCAACCCCGACGGGCTCCACATATATGAAATTAAGGCTGGGAAAACATTCCAACCCGATTTCACAAAAAATCTCAAATATCTCGCCTCCCTCCTCCCTGACGTAAAAAATTCCACCGTCATCTACGATGGCGAAACACATGGCACTGACCTCATTAACCTCCGAGCCCTCTGATTACTCTGATAACTCTGATTACAATAATGAAACTCAAACTCATACTCACCGCTGCAATCATTGCAGCCGCCGCAATTTCAGCCTCAGCCACAGAGCTGGCTGGATTTCAATCTACCGACTCCACCCTCGAAAACACCTATCGCTGGGCGCGCGACATGGCGCTTAGCTATGTCCACAACGGCGGCGACCCCGTCGGCTTGTGGTACGAAGCCGCCCTTCCTGGCCGCGAGGCCTTCTGCATGCGTGACCTATCCCATCAGACCATTGGCGCTGCCCTTTTAGGCCTTGATACCCACAACGCCAACATGCTCAGCAGGATAGCTGGAAACATCAGCGAGAGCAAAGACTGGTGCTCATACTGGGAGATTGACAAGCTCGACCGCCCTGCCCCCTGCGACTACGCCAACGACAAGGAATTCTGGTATAACCTCCCTGCCAACTTCGACGTCATGCGAGCCTGTCACGGACTTTACGAGTGGACCGGTGCAGACATCTATCTGTCATCTCCACTTTTTGTAAACTTCTATGAGCGCACCGCTCATGATTACGCCGACCGATGGGCTCTCACCCCCGACAGCATTATGAACCGCCGTCGCTTCATGAACACTCCCGAGCCATTCAACACCAAGAACGGCTTCCACACATGCCGCGGCCTCCCCTCCTACGCCGAAAACTTCTCAGGCATCACCGTCGCCATCGATCTTCTCGGCGCCCTCCAAAAAGGCTACCAAGCCTACGCCGCGATGTGCGAGCTCACCGACAAGCCGGCCGAAGCCGCTTTCGCGCGCGACCGTGCCGACCACTATAATTATATAATAGAAAACATCTGGTGGGACGACGAGAACAAGCGCTACAACACCTATTACACCCAGTCCCGAGAATTCCACCGAGGCGAAGGCATCCCCTATCTTTTACTCATCGGTGCCCTCAATCGCCCCGAGAGAGTCAGTGCGGCGGTGGCTGACATAATGGGGCGCCAGTGGAATGTCGAAAACCTTTCGGCCTTCCCCGTCTTTCTCTATCGCCTGGGCTATGATGAGGCTGCCCGACAGATACTTACTTCTCTGCCGGCCATGAAGCGTAATGAATATCCCGAAGTATCGTTCGGAGTAATCGAAGGCATCTTCTGCGGCCTGATGGGTATACAGCCGTCCGCCTCACAGGAGTCGATTGCCACATGCTACCACGGGC
>CAMWQZ010000176.1 GCA_947176515.1 uncultured Bacteroidales bacterium
GCGGCATCCCATTTGACCTTCACATAGCAAATCTCGCCACTGACGGACAAATTATACAGCTCGCACGTCGTGCAGCTGAAAAACTCATTGACCATGACCCGACACTTTCACTGCCTGAAAACGCCCTCTTTGCCCGTGAACTCGCTGCTGCTTCAAAAGGAATTCGCGATTGGAGCCGCATTTCATAATAAACTTTGATAACTTAAATTAGCATTTTTAATATTAGTAGCAAAGTACTAACATTCAATATGATACACGTCGCCATAACATTCTTTCACAATTTTTTCCTTTAAATTATGACCGCTGTTTCCAAAAAAATGGTTAACTTTGGGAAAAGCATGAAATCCACGTAATTATATAGTAATGGAACAGACATTCGTAATACTAAAACCATCGACCATACAGCGCGGTCTCGTAGGTCAAGTTATTGATCGTTTTCAACGTAAAGGCTTATTTATTGCCGGCATTAAAATGATGCAGCTTGACGAAAAGATTTTGCGTGAACACTACGCTCATCTTGTTGAGCGTCCGTTCTTCCCGACATTAGTCAAATCAATGATGGCAACTCCGGTGATTGTGATGTGTCTGAAAGGCAAGGATGCAGTCGAAGTTGTGCGCGCTATGACAGGTGCTACTAACTGCAGAAAAGCCGCTCCCGGAACTATTCGTGGTGACTTTGGCATGAGTGGCCAGGAAAATATCGTTCATGCTTCTGATTCTGTTGAAAATGCAGTAATCGAAATCAACCGTTTCTTCCGTCCTGAAGAAATATTTGATTACACCCCACTGACGCTTAGAGCTATCTACGCGCCCGACGAACTTGACTAATTAAACTAAAAATATCCTTTAACCGCATAATGTTTCTCTCTCAAAACAATATTCTGAAATCATCAATTACAGCAGTGTTCGTAGCCGCCGCAAGTTTGATTAATCTTTCGGCTGCTGAAACTTCAAATGTCCGTCTGCCGGGTCAACACCTCCAGCAGCATGATGACTTACTTGCAAACCAAGGTAACACCGCTATCCAGCTCGACCAGGCGACTAAATATCTCGAGAGCCTTTTCATGGATGAAGAGGAACCCGAATTTGATATCTATACCGAAGGCTGGGACAGCCAAATGGTCAACTGCTATGCAGGCGTAGCCGTTCCGCAGACTGCACCCATCGACGTATCTCACTATGCCATGCCTCACCCCGGTTATATCACTTCGCCCTACGGATATCGCCGACGTTTTCGCCGTATGCACAAAGGCGTCGACCTCAAAGTCAATGTCGGTGACACAATTCGCGCAGCGTTTGATGGCAAGGTTCGACTCACGAAATTCGAGCGTCGCGGCTATGGCTACTATGTAGTTGTTAGACACACTAACGACCTCGAGACTGTCTACGGCCACCTTTCGAAATTCCTCGTTGAGCCCGACCAATATGTCAAAGCAGGTGACCCAATTGCATTAGGTGGCAACACCGGACGCTCTACCGGTCCTCACCTCCACTTCGAGACCCGTTACATGGGCTATGCAATTAACCCATGCGCAATATTTGACTTCGCTAATCAGACCACCCATACTGATATTTACACATTCGACAAAAACACTTACCAGAAAGCTCGTAACTTCTCGCCGCAAGCCAATGCCGAATATGCCGCTAAATATCGCTCTGAAAATCCGCCTAAAGCTTATGTGCCTGATCCTTCCTCTAAAAAGAAAGGCTCATCATCATCGGCAGCAGTCTATAGCGTGAAGAAAGGTGACTCACTCGGTAAGATTGCTTCGCGCAATGGAACAACAGTAGCTAAGCTCTGCAAACTTAATGGTATCACAACAACTACGACTCTCCGAATCGGACAAAAGCTTAAACTTAGATAACAAACACCAATACCGCTTAACAGCCGCAACAAAAGTGTGAACTCACAATGTTGCGGCTTTGTTATTACGCTAAAACTTATTAGTCATGAAGCTTGCAAAATATCTATTCATTCTTGTTCCCATATCGGCAGCCGCCATGATGGTCGGTTCTTGCTCAAGGCAATCAGTCTACACAGACACAACCATCAGCTTTGCCGAGCTGTCGCAAAGTTCATATTATCTCCTAACCGATTCGTTCGCCGAAATTGAGAGCGACCGCGAAATGATGTTTCTCGATTCAGTCTCAATGGTAATCCCCACCCTTATAGGACGCAATGACATCAGACCATTGCAGGACTCTATTTTCAAGACTGCATTTGATACAATCGGTGTCGACTATCATGCCGTAATCAAATCATATTTTCAGAAAGCTGCTGACGACAGCGGCTATAATGTCATTCCTACAGATAAAAAAGTATCCCTCACGCGAGCCGATGGATGCGAAATAGTCAAGGGCTACGTGGTAAATCTATCAAGCGAATGGTTTGTATATTGTGTCTCTCATGAGAGCATGGTTCCAAGAGCGGCTCACGGCATGAGAATAAACGAATACATTAACTACCGCATCAACGACGGCCACATCATTACCCTTTCTGACCTCTTTACTGAAGATGGGCTTGCTCAATTACCTGAGCTCATTGCCGAACGCGCCGACAATAACACTTCGCTATACGGACCGACTGATATTTCAGCACTTCCGGCAAATGGCAACTTTTATATTTCTGCAGACCGAGAGATAGTATTCTCATACCAGCCATATGAGGTGGCTTCATACGCTCAAGGATTCATTGACGTGGCTTTTTATCCCTACGAACTGGTAGGATACATGACTCCACAAGCAATCTTAATGTTCAATCTTTCAGATTTGACATCTGAGGACTAAAAAAATCAGGTCAGGCTGATATCTGCATCAGCCCGACCTGTCTATCCATAAAACTTGAAAAAGTTGAGTTAGATGTTATATGTTATAGTCGTGCTTGTACCGTCATGAGAAGTCGTCGTTACAGTGCGCGTCTTTGAAGTCGTTTTTGATTTTGATTTAGCCGATTTTTTTGCTTCCGACTTTGCTGCGTCCTTACATTTATTACCAACCTTACGGTAAATTACATTTCCATTAGAATCATAAACCGTCACATCCCCATTGACCTTAACTGAGCCTGACTTTCCTTCAAGATTATTAAGTTTGTCGAGGTCATTCAGTCCGTCCAGGTCATTAAGCTTATAAAGATTGTTTAGCTGCTCAAAGTGGTCAAGAAGCTCAAGACCGTTAAATGTTAGATCATTGAAGCAATCGCCATTAACATTATATGAGAAGTCATTCTCATCGGCTCCTGGTTCGCGTTTGGTTATGACAAGTGACCAATTCGAATCATTTACTGTAAGGACATAGGATGCATGATATTTCTTATCCTCAAACTTCATAATGAAAGATTGATTGCGTTTTTTAGTAACGCTTATCGAATTTTCTCGTTCGGCTTCAAAAGCACGCCAAAGCTGTTGTGCCTGAACCTTGCTATTGCCATTAAGAATGATACTCTGGCGCTCAATCTTTTTAGTCTTGGGATTACGACGCTCTGTGTAGGTTACATCTACATTACTATCCTTTTCAAGTCTGGCCACCTCTTTGTCTATGCGTTCTTGAGCAAAAGAGGCAAACGAGGTTATTAAAGCGATGATGATGGCTACTGCCTTTGTGATGAAACGATTATTCATAATTGTAAATTTATCAAGTAAAATTAATAAGAAGAACGGAAATCTCAAAATAAATTCAATTAATATCTGCCAGTAACATTGCTTTTATCTCAGGGTCATCAATATTTCTGAGTGCATCTGAAATTATTGACTTTTCAGGGTCTATTACGGCAGGCCGATTGAACGCTGATAACGTGCTATCGATATAACGGTCTGCCTGACGCAGCTCTGGCAATATCTGTTTAATGTCAGTTATCTTTTTGCCGTTTCGGATGATATAGCTTCCAGCATAGATTCCGTCCGGCGAAAGGCTACCCGAATTTTTCGGCAGTCCGGCTATCAATCCAACGCCAATTAGGAGAAGGGCAGAAATAGAGGCTGCAACAGCTATAAGGCGAGTCCGGTGTCGACGATTATCGTTTGTCGATTTTGATGCTGATTCCAATCCGGCATACCAGCCAAACATTTCTCGGTAACATTCCAAATCTGATGCAACTTTTCGCTGGGCGAAATAATCATACAGTTTCTTTTCTTGTTCGGCTGACGTATCGCCGTCAAGAAACAGTCGTGTCATTCGGCGAGCCTCGTCATCGCTAATGACAGATTTGGTTTTGAATGGAAACGCTAAGATTTTCATAATTCTATTTATTGGAGAGTTGATGTTTTGTAAATATTTCGGCTACTCGCATACGTGCCCTTGACAGCGCCGTGCGGACA
>CAMWQZ010000177.1 GCA_947176515.1 uncultured Bacteroidales bacterium
CAACCTGAATGGTGCCTAACTGCCAACGACGTCCGAGGGCATCCTTAACCATAAAGTCAAGTTTCGGACCATAGAAGGCAGCTTCGCCCAATTCTTTACGGGCATTGAGGCCTTTTTCTTCGCAAGCTTCGATGATGGCTTGCTCAGCGAGATGCCAATTTTCGTCGCTACCGATATATTTTTCTTTATTATTGGGGTCACGGAGTGAAATCTGCGCCTCAAAGTTTTCAAATTTAAGAGCCTTGAAGATATAGAAAATAATATCCATAACTTTGAGGAACTCTTCTTTAATCTGATCAGGGGCACAGAAGATGTGAGCATCGTCCTGCGTAAAACCACGCACACGAGTCAAACCATGGAGCTCACCACTCTGCTCATAACGATAAACAGTACCAAATTCGGCAAGGCGAAGAGGCAATTCACGATATGAACGGGGATAAGCGCGGAAAATCTCACAGTGGTGAGGACAGTTCATCGGCTTAAGCAAATACTCTTCGCCCTCTTCGGGAGTATGGATGGGCTGGAAAGAGTCTTTGCCGTATTTTGCATAGTGACCAGAAGTAACATAAAGCATCTTGTTACCAATATGGGGAGTGATAACCTGGAGATAACCATACTTCTTCTGAATCTTACGCAAGAACTGCTCTAAGCGGTCACGAAGCGCGGCGCCTTTCGGCAACCATAAAGGAAGACCTGCACCGACATTCTGAGAGAATGCGAAAAGCTCCATTTCCTTACCGAGCTTACGGTGGTCACGTTTCTTTGCCTCCTCAAGAAGGACGAGATACTCGTCGAGCATCTTTTTCTTGGGGAAAGAGATGCCATAAACACGGACAAGCTGATTGCGCTTTTCGTCGCCACGCCAATATGCACCAGCAAGCGAAGTAATCTTAACGGCCTTGATTGGAGCGGTATTAGGAATGTGCGGTCCACGGCAAAGGTCAGTGAAGTTGCCCTGAGTGTAGGTTGTGATATGACCGTCTTCGAGTTCAGAGATAAGCTCGCACTTATATTCTTCGCCACGGTCACCAAACATTTTTAGCGCGTCGGCTTTCGAAATATCACGTCTAACGATATCGCTCTTTTTCTGGGCGAGCTCAATCATTTTCTTTTCAATCTTAGCGAAATCATCGGCTGTAAGCTGATGTTCACCCGGATCTATATCATAGTAGAAACCGTTTTCGATAGCCGGGCCGATACCGAATTTCACACCGGGATAAAGTTCCTGGAGTGCTTCAGCAAGGAGGTGGGCAGAGCTATGCCAAAAAGCATGTTTGCCTTCCGGGTCCTCCCATTTGAAAAGTTTGATTTCCGCATCTTGGTCAATAGGACGAGTCAAATCCCACTCCTGACCGTTGACAGAAGCAGCCAAAACATCCTGAGCGAGACGCGAACTGATAGATTCGGCAATCTGAAGCGGAGTCACGCCAGCTTCAAACTGCTTTACGCTTTTATCGGGAAATGTTATATTTATCATTATGTAATATATTTATAATCAAGCTGAAGGATTATGCAATATGCATTAATCGCATTTCGCGTGCAAAGATACAAAAAAATAATGAAATTCAGCGCTTTCCGAGTGATAAATGTTGTATTGATAATTTTATTATCAAAGAATCACCCACTAATTTTAGTATTTGACCGAATTAAAGAATCTTAAATATAATTTTATCAGTAGGCCATACGTTAATATCAAAATCAGTGATTTAATTATAAATCATTCTTTTGCAGATAAAGCCATATAAGTTAATTTTGCTTTTGATAAAAATATGATTTGACATGATATTGCAATTTGGTATTATACTTGGGCTGTTGGCTATTGGAGAACTGATTGTTAATGCGTTGAGTTTACCCGTACCGTCGAGTATCATAGGTATGATTTTACTAACGGCATCGTTGCAATTTGGTATAATAAAATTGCATCAAGTAGAACGTCTTACCAGTTTCTTGCTTAAGAATCTTGGTTTTTTCTTTGTTCCGGCTGGAATAGGTCTAATTAACAGCCTTGATGTGTTGAAAGGTGAGTTAGGCGCTATTGTGGGTGCTTCGGTAGGAAGCACAATAATTATTATTGCCGTAACCGGATGGGTATATCAGCTTGTAAGAAAAGCCACCTCGCGACGCAATAAGAATGATATAAACTTATCGCAAGAGTAGTCACATGGAATTTCTTGAAAATAAATATCTGCTTATATCATTGACGTTTCTAATTTATATTGGAGCGCAAAGACTTCAGAAGGCATGCGGTTTAAAACTGCTAAACCCGATCCTAATCACTATGTGTGTGATGATATGTTATCTATTATTCTTCAATATTGACTATGCAACATATCAGGAAGGTGGCCGCTATATCGATTTTTGGCTAAAGCCGGCAATTGTTGCGTTAGGAGTTCCATTATATAAGCAGCTGTCAACAATAAGACGACAGATGTTGCCGCTGCTTGTTGCCGAGATAGCAGGATGCGTTGCCGGTTTATTTTCGGTGATTATATTAGCACGACTATTTGGCGCAAGCCATGAGGTCGTCATGTCATTAGCTCCCAAAGCAGTAACAACGCCAATAGCAATAGAGGTATCGTCGGCTATCGGGGGCATACCTGCTCTCACGGCTGCCGTAGTTGTCAGCACAGGTGTGTTTGGTGGCATAGCAGGCTTTCAGATTATAAAATTAAGCAGAATAAGGAGTTCAATTGCCGGAGGACTTTCGATGGGTACCGCCGCTCATGCTATCGGCACATCGGCGGCTATGGAACAAAGTGAAAGATTCGGAGCATACTCATCATTAGGTCTGACAATTAACGGACTGCTAACGGCCTTGTTGGCTCCGTTCCTTTTAGAAGTTATGGGGATGATTTAACCTCGGCTCTTAATAGCCTATCATTTTTAGGAATTCAGCGCGAAGAGCCGGACTCTCAGCAAAAGCGCCAATGTAGTCAATGGTCGTGGTTGAAGAATCTTGCTTCTCTACGCCTCTCATTTTCATGCAAAGATGTTGGGCATTGCATACGACAATGACACCTTTTGCTCCTACAATACGGGCGATTTCGGCACACAACTGGGCCGTGAGGCGTTCCTGCACCTGCAAACGGCGAGCAAAAAGGTCGACCAAACGCGCAACCTTGCTCAGACCGATAATCTTGCCATCAGGAATATAACCGATTGTAACCTTGCCAAAGAATGGTAAAATATGATGTTCGCACATCGAATAAAATTCGATGTCTTTGACTGTGACTATTTGCGAACCTTCATGTGTGAAAAGCGCTTCCCCAACGACATCATCGGCCGACGACCGATAACCCGATGTGAGATAATATAGAGCTTTGGCAGCTCTTTGAGGTGTCTTTAGCAGCCCCTCACGGGAACAATCTTCACCCATCAGCCGGATAATCTCTTCGATATGGCCGGCTATCTGATCAATCTTTTCTTTATCTTCAGCAGATGTCATTCAAATAAATAGTTTATCGTTGGTTAATGCGATCGCGAACAATACGCAACGATTTAGCCATAGCAGGGAAAGCGTGTTTAATCTCACCCATAGCGGCTTCAGCCTCTCCTCTGGTCTTGAAGTCACCAACTTTCACTCTCCAGTAAGGAGAACTGAATGTGACATAGACGGGATACTCTGGGAAGTGGCTTTCAATCTGTTTCTTGCACGACTGCGCATCGCGTTGAGCTGAACGCACGTTATTATCATCAAACACCTGAACACGATAGCCGGCACGCACTTTAGGAACAGCTGTTTCAGTCGAAGGCTCTGAATCCTCAGATTGAGGGACCGGAACCGAAGCTATCAGCCTTTGATTTAAAGCCTGAGGCTGGATTACTGATATTACGCCTTGACTGTTAAGCTCGTCAGCAATAGTGGGTGTCGCGGCCAATGCCATAAACGGACAAAAAGCTGCAATGAAGAAGATATGTCGTGAAGAGATTTTCATCAATTAAATTAAAAATGGTGGGCACAAAGATAACAAATAATTCTTTGTGCCCTCCAAATATCAAAGTTAAAGAGGTCTAAATGCCATGCTTTTATGCAAGGCCGATAGTAATTATCAATTGAATGCTTCAACGATGCCCATGAAGTCAGCGCACTTGAGCGAAGCGCCACCGATGAGACCACCGTCTACGTCAGGCTTAGCAAAGAGCTCTTTAGCGTTAGAGGGCTTGCAGCTGCCACCGTAGAGGATAGAAGTGTTTTCTGCAACTTCCTTACCATATTTTTCAGCTATGACACCGCGGATGAAAGCATGCATGTCTTCAGCCTGGTCAGCAGTGGAATTCTTGCCAGTGCCGATAGCCCAAACTGGTTCGTAA
>CAMWQZ010000178.1 GCA_947176515.1 uncultured Bacteroidales bacterium
ACCTTAACAACCGCTGGGCAATGAACTCAGTTTACGGTTCAATGATTCTGAAGATATATTCTGATCTGCTGAAAATGAAGAATTAAAAGTGAGTACTGAAGAATGACAAAATTGCTCCGAATTGCCATGCGGCAATAACGGAGCAACCTTGCAGAATTATATAACATTCAACCATCAAGAGGTCGAGGTAAGCATTGCTGATAGGCACTGCTTTATTTGCTTAACATTTATGTGGCGTCAATTGTTCGGCGTGTTTGAAAAAATATGAGTAACTTTGCAGACGTGAAAGCGACTATTCCAGATATTTCAGCATTTCATCAAGAAATTTCTCATCGGCAGGGCTTGTTGGCATTGTCGCCAATATTTGTGTTCTTATTGCTTTATCTTGTTGTGTCGATGGTAATTGGTGATTTCTATAAGATGCCAATCTCGGTAGCGTTTATAGCGGCTTCAGTGTGGGCGGTTATTATTGATTATAAGAAGCCTCTCAGTGAAAGAATCGAGACATTTTCGCGCGCTGCAGGCTCGTCGAATATCATCTATATGATATGGATATTTATTCTCGCCGGAGCTTTTGCATCATTGGCAAAGGAAATAGGAGCGATTGACGCCACGGTAAATGCCACGCTCAAGTTTTTGCCCCACGAATTGATTTTGCCCGGCATGTTTTTGGCTGCTTGTTTTATATCGCTGTCAATCGGCACGTCGGTCGGAACGGTAGTTGCGCTCGTGCCGCTCGCGGTTGACCTTGCCGGATGTAGCGGAGGAAACGTTGCGCTATTTGTAGCTGCAGTATTAGGTGGTGCGTTTTTCGGTGATAACCTGTCGTTTATATCTGACACTACAATTGCTGCCACGCGCACTCAGTCTGTGGCTATGAACGTTAAGTTTAAAGCTAATTTTATCATTGTGCTGCCTGCAGCTATTGTTGCGCTGGTGATATATACAGTTTTGGGCTACAGCGGTGAGGTCGATGCCGTAATTGGTGAAGTAAATGTGCTATTGCTATTGCCCTATGTTTTAGTCATTATTCTGGCGCTTGTAGGATTGAATGTTACGGTGGTGCTTGTATCGGGAATAGTAAGCGCTATTATTATCGCTGTGGCAACTGAAGGGTATAGTCTGCTCGATTTGGCAGGTTTTTTAGGTTCGGGGATTGACTCGATGGGTGATTTGATTATCATTACATTGGTGTCAGCCGGTATGTTGGGAATTATAAAGGCTACCGGCGGCATAGACTATATGCTACAGCAAATGACGCGACGCATCCACGGTGTGCGCGGCGCGAAGCTGTCGATAGCAGCGCTTGTGTCGGCTGTTAATGTCTGCACGGCAAATAACACCGTAGCAATTCTAACCGTTGGGTCTCTTTCTCAGAAAATTGCGAAGCATTACGGGATAAGCGGAGCGAGGACGGCGAGCCTGCTTGACACATGTTCTTGTATAATGCAATGCTTGTTGCCTTATGGGGCTCAGACACTTTTGGCTGTTGGTCTGGCTGGTTTATCGCCCGGCGACCCATGGCCATATCTTTACTATCCTTGGGCGCTTGCCGCGGCGGTGATGGTAAGTATTATTTTCGGGGAGCGGAAAACACCGTAGGACGCACTAAAATAACGTAGGACGCACCAGGGTGCGTCCCTACAATTGGTTGGTAGATTGAATTTTTAGGCGAAGAGGGTGCGGAAGGCTTCTTCGACTTTTGAGACTTCGTGGATTGTGATGCCTTCTGGGGGCGTTTCGGCTCCTTTGAGATTGCCACGCGGAATAATAATGTCGGTCATGCCTAATTTAGCGGCTTCAGCAATCCGGCGGCTGATATGGGTAACAGGGCGAATTTCGCCAGTCAAACCAATTTCTCCAGCCATACAGAATCCACGCCCTACGGGCATATCAACGTTGCTTGACAGGATTGCGCAGATTACAGCGAGATCAAGCGCAGGGTCGTTGACTTTTAGGCCTCCGGCAATGTTGAGGAAAACGTCTTTCTGAGCAAGTTTGAAACCCACGCGTTTCTCGAGCACGGCGAGCAGCATGTTGAGTCGGCGGCTGTCAAAGCCGGTGACAGATCGTTGGGGTGTGCCGTAAGCTGCCGTGCTGACAAGAGCCTGGATTTCTATCAGGAACGGACGGTTGCCTTCGACTGTGACGCCGACTGACACGCCGGATAGTTCTTCATCGCTATGACTCATCAGCATTTCAGATGGATTGGCAACTTCGCGGAGTCCTCGGCGCCCCATTTCGTAGATGCCGAGTTCGGAAGTACTGCCGAAACGATTTTTGATAGCGCGAAGTATACGATACATGTACTGCCGGTCGCCTTCGAACTGGAGGACTGCGTCGACTATATGCTCAAGGACTTTGGGTCCGGCGAGTGAGCCATCTTTGGTGATGTGTCCGATTAGTAGCACCGGCACGCCGGTAGCCTTGGCGTAAGCGAGCAGACGCGCTGCACATTCTCGCACCTGACTGACACTGCCTGCTGCTGATTCGAGAGCGTCGGACGCTATCGTCTGGATAGAGTCAACGACGAGTATGCCAGGCTGGAGTTCCTCGATATGAGCGAAAATATTTTCGAGAGAAGTTTCGCAGACGATGAAGCAATTATCGCTTCCACGTCCAATGCGGTCAGCACGGAGTTTCAGCTGAGTGGCACTTTCTTCACCTGAAACATATAGGATTGTCTTCGATTTGATGGACAGTAGATTTTGAAGAACCAAGGTTGATTTGCCTATGCCGGGTTCTCCGCCAAGTAAAACAAGCGATCCGGCGACGAGACCACCTCCAAGAACACGATTAAGCTCAGCAGACGGCATTACGACTCTTGGTTGGTCGAGCGGCTGTATGTCGTTGACGGCGCGCGCTTTGTCACGACCACGCGATGCGATGGGAGAGGGAGAGCGCGAGGGACCGGTTGCGACTTTTTCTTCTACCATGGTGTTCCATTGTCCACACGAAGGACAACGACCTTCCCATTTAGGGGATTCGGCACCGCAGTCGGTGCAAAACCACATGGATTTAATCTGTTTCTTAGCCATGAACTCAATGGTTTAGTTGCGCGAACGCATTTGACGTGAACGGAATTGGGAGAGCGTTATTGCTGCGGCAGTAGCAACGTTTAATGACTCGGAGGTAGGACGGTCAGGAGGGAATGACGGTATTAGCAGACGCTGGGTGACGCATTTGCTGACAGCATCAGAAATGCCTTGGCCTTCATTGCCAAAGACAATGATTCCTGATGCTCCGAGGTCGGCGGTGTAGATGCTTGGCGCATGGAGATATGTGCCGTAGACTGTCGACGGCCAATTTTTAAGAGTCTCGACAAGGTCACAATAGACGACATTCACTCGAGCGATTGCGCCCATGGTTGACTGGACGACCTTTGGTGACCACACGTCGACGGTTTCTTGGGAAGCCAGAATGGTGGTCACGCCCATCCAATCGCAAAGTCGGATAATCGTGCCAAGGTTACCGGGGTCCTGTATCCGGTCGAGGGCGACGACAAGTTCGTTAAAGATATTATCAATATTCTCAACCTTGAGCTGAGCAGGAATTTCATAAACGGCAATAACCTGAGGCGGGGTTGAAAGCTGGGTCATACGCTCGAGATCAGCTGCGCTTGCTTGAAATACCTCTGATGCATTAAGTGACTTTACAATATCTGCATTGGTATCGAGCCAAGTACTTTTTGCAAAGAGATAGCGGCAAGAGAAGTGTCCGGCCGTATCGCGGACACATTTCATGCCTTCAGAAACAAAAAGCTGATTTTCGCGTCGCGATTTGGCTTCGCCTAATGAGCGGACGAGTTTACGAATGGCATTGGTGATTTCAGGCATGACTGGATGCTATTAGAATTTGTAACCGGCATCAGAGACAAGAGTCTTGTCTTCAGCTATTGATGCACCTAAAGTAGTCAAAAGATCACCGACAATGCCGCCGTTGATACCTATGCGCAAGGCTGCTAACTGAGCCTGGCGAGAAAGGCGTTTTCGCCCTCCGGCAAAACGGAGCTGGATGCGAGGATGAATGAAACGGAAGAGGGCTACAGTGTCGATAATATCGTCTTCGCCGATGGCGGCCTGATGTTCGAGCGGCGTGCCGGGAATTGGAGAGAGGATATTAATAGGTATGGATTGTGGTTCGACTTCTCGCAGCTTTAACGCAAACTCAACTCGCTGGCGAAGCGTCTCACCCATACCGATAATGCCTCCAGAACAAACTTCGAAGCCAATCTCCTTTGCAGCACGGATTGTATTCATTTTATCTTCAATCGTGTGGGTTGTGCAAAGAGTAGGGAAGTGGGAGG
>CAMWQZ010000179.1 GCA_947176515.1 uncultured Bacteroidales bacterium
CCTCAAAGGTGGCGATTTGACCGAGGAGAGCAAAGGCGTGAAATACCCCGTGCTCGAATTCCCAATCAACGAATTCTTTAACGAAGATTTTTTCGACACCAAGAAGATTGTCTATGTGCCGATAAGTTTCTAAACCTATAATTCAGTAACTGACTATGTTAGACTATGTTAAAAGTTAAGCAATTTGTATTCAATATGTTCGGGGAAAACACTTTTGTAGTTTCCGACCCTGACACCAAAGACGCCGTTGTCATTGACCCCGGCATGTTCACCGACGCAGAGCGCCGCGAGTTTGACGATTACATTTCCGTCAATTCGCTTAAAATAATTCAAGTCATTAATACGCATCTCCATCTCGACCATTGTTTTGGCGATAATTATGTCCGCGACCGCTATGGCGTCAAGGTCGCAGCTAACGTCGGCGATGCACCTCTGGGTGCAGACCTCGGCGCGCAGATACGCCGTTTTGGCGGACGAGGTGCTATGGATGGTGTGACAATCGACGTGCCTCTTAAGGAAGGCGACATAATAAAGGTCGGTTACGGCGAACTTAAAGTCATTGAGACTCCCGGTCACTCTAAGGGCGGTATCTGCTTATACTGCAAAGACGGGAAATTCCTTATCTCAGGTGATACGCTTTTCCGCGGCGGAGTAGGGCGCACAGACCTCGAAGGGGGTGATGCCCGACAGCTAACTGATAGTATCCGCAGCAAGCTCTTTACTCTACCCGACGATACTGCCGTGCTCCCCGGTCACGACCGCTTTACCACAATCGGTGACGAAAAACGCTCAAATCCCTACGTTTAGGATTTGAGCGCTCAACCTATTTGGATGTTAGTCACTTAAATATTGCTGCCCCATACTCCGAGTGGGTCGTATGACGGCCAGTCAGTGCGTCGGCGAGTGGTGCAGCGGTCAACTATATCGGTCAGTACGAGTCCTGCACCGAGTCGGCGCAGAGCGTAAGTAATGTCATCGGGACCATCATCGACAATCAGTTTGAGAATCATATTGCCGAACTCGGCAGCATCTTTCTTGCGACCCAACTTTGCGAGCGAGATAGCATAGATTACGAATACAAGCGCAGCAACGTCAGGCGTGGCGCTTGATGCGCCGACTGTGCGCGATTCAAACGATGCGCAGACAGCCTTGAAATTTTGTATCATAAAGTAATCAATGATAAGAGCCTCATTGATTGACGGATGCTTGTAGCCAAGTTTTGCCTCGCAGTATGTGAGGATAGCAATCGCTTTGTCATACGCTCCAAGTGCTTCGAGCTCAGCGGCCCATGCTATCCAGCCGTTGACGTCAGTGGGCGGTTCGGCGATATCAACTTCGCGTATCAATTCGTAAGCAGGCGCTCCGTTAATCGCCAGAAGGTCAGAGGCGAGCTTACGGTTGCCTTTATTGAGCGAGTAGCAATCATTCAGCACTTTGGCTGCGAGCTCATGGGCTTGTTCATCATTATCTTCTGCTGACTCAATTGATAACGCTGCCAAGAAGCGGCTAATGTCGATATCGTCGGGATACTCGGCGGCAAGCTTTTTGAGCGCGTCGATAGATTGCTGACGGGTAGCGTTGTCTCGCGCGAGCAAACGGGCGTGATAGAACCGCATCGCTTTGTCGCCAGGCAATATGGCGAGCGCAAGGTCAAGCGCCTGAAGAGCCCCGGCTGTGTTATCATTTAAGTCATATTCCTGAGCGAGCATAAACCAGTATTGCTCATTGTAGGGCTCAAGGTCGGTGAGCTGTTCGAGCAGCTGTATGGCCTCGTCATAGCGCTGGTCGATTTCGAGTTGAACAGCTATCTCATATAGGAGGGTCGGCATATAGCTGACATGCTTGCGCAGTTTCTTCATCCTCGACAGCAGCCAGTCGGTCTGACCGAGTGACGACGCGAGGTCGACGAGTTGAATGACTTCTTCGTCGTCAAACTCGCTGTAGTCGCTAAGCATCTGGTCGAGCGCTTTCTCAGCTTCTTTACCCATTGGATTGGCAGCGCGAGTACGGGTGATGTCCCATAGCAGACCATGTTGCGAGGCGTTGTCCTGGAGATACTTGGTGGTCAGGTCGTCGCCAAAAGTATAGTATAGCAATGCACGGCGCTGACGTAGGGGCGCGCTGTCTGGGTAATATCTCGCTCCACAAAGCAGCACTTCCATGCGCAAATAATCATCATTCAGGTCACCGGCATAATCAAATATTTCGATGAGCTCATCCTCATCGAAATATTGATTAGACGATGCGTCGCCTGAAAGAGACTGGCGGAAGCGCGAGCAGAGCTCGTTGCGACGGTCGTTTGTATTATCTGTCATCAGGCTTTTTTCTGTTCCTTTTCCCAGCTGTCTTTAAGTGCGATAGTGCGGTTAAAAATCGGTGCTTCGGGCGTCGAGTCATAGTCGGGGGTGAAATAGCCGATGCGCTGGAACTGGAATTTGCGTCCGCGCTCGTTGTTTTCGGCCACGAACGGCTCGATTTTCACGCCTTTGACCACCTTGAGCGAGTCGGGATTAAGCATTTCGCGGAAATCACGCTCGGTCTCGGCAGCAGGATTCTCAACGTTGAAAAGACGGTCGTAGAGACGGACTTCTGCGTCAACGGCGTGTTCGGCCGACACCCAGTGGAGAGTGCCTTTCACCTTGCGCGCTGCGCCAGGCAGACCGCTGCGAGTTTCGGGGTCGTAGGTGCAATAGATTTCGTCAATGTTGCCGTCGGCATCTTTGTGAACACCGGTGCATTTGATAATGTATGCACCTTTCAGACGCACTTCTGAGTCGGGAGCGAGACGGAAGAATTTCTTGGGGGGATTTTCCATGAAGTCTTCACGCTCGATATATATTTCGCGAGAGAAGGGCATAGAGTGAGTGCCGCTGCCTTCCTCTTCGGGATTATTTTCCATTTCTACCATTTCAGTCTTGCCCTCGGGGTAGTTGGTGATAACGACCTTAACGGGATTAATCACAGCCATCACTCGGGTAGCTTTTTTGTTCAGGTCGTCGCGCACGGCGTGTTCGAGCAACGAAACGCTGTTAAGCGCCTCATATTTGGTATAGCCGATTGTGTCGATAAAGCGGCGGATTGATTCGGGTGTATAGCCGCGGCGGCGCATGCCGGAGATAGTCGGCATACGGGGGTCATCCCATCCTGCAACGAGGCCTTCTTTTACGAGCTGCAGCAATTTGCGTTTGCTCATAACCGTATAGGTTAGGTTCAGGCGGTTAAATTCAATCTGACGGGGGCAGTAGCTTTCATCGGCAAGTTCCTTGACAAAGTATTCATAGAGCGGACGGTGAGGCACAAACTCCAGGGTGCAGATAGAGTGAGTTACACCCTCGAAATAGTCGCTTTGGCCGTGGGCGAAGTCATACATGGGGTAGACTTTCCATGTTGTTCCGGTGCGGTGATGGGGGTGCTTGATGATGCGATACATGATTGGGTCGCGAAAATGCATATTGGGCGACGCCATGTCGATTTTAGCGCGGAGCACACGTGCGCCTTCGTCAAACTCTCCGGCGTTCATGCGCTCGAAGAGGTCGAGGTTTTCCTCCACGCTGCGATTGCGGTAAGGACTCTCGATGCCAGGTACTGTGGGCGAGCCTTTCTGCGCGGCGATTTCTTCTGATGTTTGGTCGTCGACGTAGGCCTTACCTTCCTTAATCATGCGGATAGCGAGATCGTAGAGCTGTGGAAAATAATCTGACGCATAATATTCGCGGTTGCCCCAGTCAAAGCCGAGCCAGTGGATGTCCTCGCGGATTGAGTCAACATATTCCACGTCTTCTTTCACGGGGTTTGTATCGTCGAAGCGTAGATTACATGTGCCGCCAAACTTCTCAGCCACACCAAAGTCCATGCATATAGCCTTGGCATGTCCGATATGGAGGTAGCCGTTAGGTTCGGGAGGGAAACGGGTGTTGAGCCGTCCGCCGTTTTTCCCGGCCTGCAGGTCGTCCCAAACAATCTGTTCAACAAAATTCAGTCCTTTTTTCTCGGTCGATTCGTTTTCGTTGATTTCTGCCATGAGCTTTATGATGTTATTATCGTTCTCCGTCAGCCGGAGAAACGGGTTTATACTCTAAATAATGTGCAAAAATAATCATTATTTGTGAGAGCGCGGCGGCTTTTATAGAAAAATACACTTTGGACCGCCCTTTTTGCCCCAAATTTTGTAACTTCGTAGGTCGTTAGCCTGTCACTGCGGCAGCGATTGAAAAATGAAGTTTTTTTGACAATGAATTTTCTAAAATATATAGTGTTTTTTGCTGCCTCTGTGTCGATGGCGTCAATGTCTGCCCAGGAT
>CAMWQZ010000180.1 GCA_947176515.1 uncultured Bacteroidales bacterium
TATCTTTTGGGAGCGTTACTTCGTTACCAACATATTTTAATAAGCCGTTGGCACGCTGACGCGAGAGGTAATCATTAAAGGCGACGGTGCCTTCTGGTGAGGCCGTGCCGACAAGCTTCAGGCTTTTGAGCGAGAATAGCGAGTCATCGGCAGTCAGCAGACGTAGCCGGCTGATGAGCGAGTCGACATTCTGGCGGTTAGTGTCGAATTTTAAATCGACATCTGAGTGAGACTGCCGATAGAGCACGTCGACGCTGTCGCTGTATTCTCTCGCCGTGCCGCTTAAGCTGCACGCCATAATGATTAATAATATGGATGAAAATTTTTTCATCAGTTTAGCCTCTTATTTTTAAGCACATTTATATAGTTGAAACAATTTTGCAGGGAAGCCAACTAATGAAATCGGGATCGGAGCAAAGTCATCAAGCATTTTATAATTACAACATCCCACTGCTCATAATGTTTGCTCTGCCATGACAAATAAAAAAGTCGGACATGGTCTGACTTATTCAGACACTGTCCGACTGCTCGTATCTATGTTTTTATTCTACTTTATCAACTGCTTTTTGCCGTTGATTAGGTAGATGCCTTTGGGGAGGGTGGTTAGAGGGTGGCCGTTAAGGTCGATACGTTGGCCTTGCAAAGTGTAGACTTCAGGTGTTTTGTCAGCTGATGAAATCACTGGCTCGTCGACACCGGCATGAGAAGTCAGGGACAAAGTCACTTCGACATTGCTGCCAGACAGAAAAGCACGGATATCTGACGCTGTGGCTCCTTCTATTTTACCGAGCGGAGTGTAAGACCACGAATTTGTGCCATAAAAAATCACAATACTACGCCCCAGATAAAGCATTATGTCGCCAGGCTCAGTGGTTGTCTGGCGGTTTGTAGTGGTAAGCGATTGGGGTAAATCGCCAACCTTTTCAAACCCACCGTAGTCTGACATACCGACCGTTATTGGTCCGTCAGCAAGCAACTCAGCTAATTCGCGAGCAGCCTGCGTATCAGCGAGGACGGCTGTGCGAGTCTGACCATTGGCAGTTATGTTTATTGTGTTTTGCGCCATTGCTGTCATAATCGTAAACACTATTGTAAGCAGGAGAACGAGTCGTTTCATATCTGTTTGATTACTTTAGCCGGAACACCGCCGACAATAGTGCGCGGCGCTACATCTTTATTAACCACTGCGCCGGCAGCTATGATAGCGCCTTCGCCGATGGTGACGCCTTGCAGAATCGTTACGTTGGCTCCTATCCACACCTTGTCGCCAATCTTCACCGGTGCAGGAATCATATCACCGCGATGGTCGGGGTCCATAGCGTGGTTGAGCGTAGCTATCACGCAGTTATGACCGACAAGCACATCGTCGCCAATCGTTATGCCTCCCTGGTCCTGAAATTTGCACCCGGCGTTGATAAACACCCGTTTGCCAAGATGGATATTCTTGCCGCAATCAGTATAGAACGGCGGAAACAGCCCTAAGCTCTCATGAACCTTTGTGCCTGTCAGTTCTGACATCAGAGCTATAATCTCACCGTGGTTATGATAGGCGTTGTTAATCTCCATCGTGATGCGTATCGCCTCTTGGCTTAGCTCATGCATCTTTTCATGAACAGGACTGCCGGCTGAGATAAGCTCGCCGGAGTCCATGATTTCTATAAATTCCTCGGTTGTCATTTCAGATACTGAATGTAGAAGGCTGCAATTTCGTCAAAGGGTATTTTCTCGAGATTATCGTAGAGGTCACAGTGAGTGGCGTCTTTCACGGTCAGCATCTGTTTGTTGTCGCCGCGAAGTTTTTCGAATGTATCCTTGCCGAAATAATATGAGTGAGCCTTGTCGCCATGAACGATTAGCACAGCGTTCTGAAGTTCGTCGGCATACTCAAAGAACTTGAAGTTCATAAACGGCAGAGCCGACGTCGTGTTCCAGCCATCGGTCGAGTTACCCGAACGCGGATGAAATCCTCGCGGAGTCTTGTAGTAGGCATAATAATCTTTTACAAACTGAGGTGCGTCATCGGGCAGAGGGTCAACCACGCCGCCTGCGCGCTGATAGCTGCCACTGCGGTAGTCCTCAGTGCGTTGAGCTGCGAGAGCCGCACGGTTGGCGTTACGTTTTTCAGCGGAATTATCAGCATCAAAATAACCATTAGCTGTCACTCGCGTCATATCATACATTGTCGACGCAACAGTCGCCTTGATTCGAGGGTCGTTGATAGCAGCCTCTATCGCAATGCCACCCCAGCCGCACACACCGAGTATGCCGATGCGCTCGGAGTCGACATTAGGTTGCACCGACAGAAAATCGACCGCTGCCGAAAAATCCTCTACGTTGATATCGGGCGACGCCACGCGACGCGGCATGCCGCCACTTTCGCCCGTGAACGACGGGTCAAAAGCAATTGTCAAGAAGCCGCGCTCTGCAAGTTGCTGCGCGTATAAGCCAGAGCTTTGCTCCTTCACCGCACCGAACGGCCCACTGACGGCTACAGCCGGAAGTTTGCCTTTAGCGCCTTTGGGAGTATACATGTCGGCGGCAAGCGTGATGCCGTAGCGGTTTACAAAAGTCACCTTCTTATGGTCGACTTTATCACTTTTGGGGAAAACTTTGTCCCATTCCTGGGTAAGAGCCAACTGCTCAACGGGAGCAAGCGATGTGTTTAAGTTAGGGTTATTCATTGTTTGAGATTTTGCTGTCAGCGAGGCTGCCGCAAGCAAGCCAAACGCCAATACTGTTATTTTATTCATTTTGATTATTATTTTCGTTTCTGTCTATAATAACTTTTTTCACCGATGCAAAGTTAGCCCCACATAACCAATAATCCAGACCATAATTGCGGCAATCCCAACCACAATTGCGGTTGGGAAACGATGCCGCCATCGCACAAATAATCGCGGCAGCGCCAGCGGTCAAACAAACCACAGGAACATGCTCCATAACATCTTATTATCCTTTGGAAAATCACAACATATAGTCTATCTTTGCGAAGGATTACTAAAAATATTTATGAGAAATCTGATTATAACACTATCCATAATACTCGTTGCACTTTTGGGACTATATTTTGTTCCATTTTCAATTACTATAAATGAGACAAAACATAATGCCTATCGTGAAGTTAATGACACGTTGCTAATAAATGTGCCAACGATAGACATCATGAATTCAGAAGTTACGCTATATATCAAATTATCTGATGATGATTATACCCAGTTACCTGAAGAACTTTCATGGAAACGAAATATTTATCACAAAGTATATTATACCTCTAATCCCAAGGATATTAACCAAATCATAAAATCAATGAGGTCCATAATAACCTATGGAGATATCGCAACTGCTACGAGCGAAATCATCATTGCACGTAACGACAGCACTATATTTCATTCACACATAGTTATTGATAGTGAAAGTGGTATACAAGATGGCAATAAATTTGGCTACTGTAGAATTATTGATAACAATTGTTTCTTAGATGCCATTTCAAAAATGAAGCCATACTATTTTCCAGTTTTATCACTTAAATGAGACAGCAGTTTATAATTATGCGCCAAGCAAGTGTCGTCCTATGAGACGACAAGACTATTAAATTATAAAAAAAGACAAAATGAGACCGATTTTCTTATTATTAACAATTTTAACATCCTTCACCGTCTTGGGACAGGATAAGTATTATAACGATAAGGCAGAGCAGGAAGCATTAAAGAAGGCATTCGAGATAATCAAGGTTTATTACCCTGCCAATACGGTATGTGCCTCTGACTCTGTTTACGACCACGATTGGATGTTCGCGGCCGGAGGACTCGAAAAAGAAATTAGTGAGGAACTTTTTCAGCTAAGACTGGATAAGCGTTTTGCGTTTGATGATCCAGTTTATTCACAAAACATATCTTATTTGCTAAACACAGATAGCTGTGAATGTCACGAATACAAGTATGCGGCCGAATTCTCAGCTCCATATAAAGGTATGATTATGTGTTTGGTAATGCCTAAAGATAGAAAAGTTGGGCTCTATGGCACACCATCAATATTTAACTTCCTATTCCGATTTGAAAACGATGGTGAAATCTATCAAATAAATAAGAGTGTTACACATTTTGATTGATAGACATACATATGGCAGGTTCCGCGATTAGTGGGACAACTTTTCTTAGCGATAAGAAATTTGTAATACTGCCGATTTGGAGGGCGAGAAGTTGTTCCGCTAAACGCGGAACATTTTATAGTGGGGAATCAACGTCAACCTGTGGCTGCATTGAGCTAAACGCTCAATTTGCCGCAGGCTACTCAAAA
>CAMWQZ010000181.1 GCA_947176515.1 uncultured Bacteroidales bacterium
CTATGACTGCTTCTTGAGGGGTGAATTTTTTTGACTTTACGCGATTCGCATCAAACAAAAATATACATATGGTATCATAATCCTCAAAAGTATTCTCCCATGTTCCATATGGATGAAATATACACCCTTTGTTAGTCGCTCCTGGTGCTATTCCGTAATAATCCGGCTGTGATAATTCATAAAAATCCATAACGACGGTATCTGGATATACACCACGAGCAAAGACTATTATTGATAAATCGCTATTGTTAGTAAATGGTATAGAGAAATGATTGTTCTCATCGTCTTTAAGTACGCAGGCGCTCAAGCATACCATAAATAAACATATAATGGTCGGAAACTTTTTCATATGTAATTATAAATTTAAATCAATAATATTCAGCACGATAGGAATGACACCCAGAGATGGTGATAAAAAGCGATAATCCCACCACTTAGGTCTTAATATATGAGAGGATAGAGCTATTATCGTTAATTAATTTCGCAAATATAGGAATAAATATTGAAATTGCAAATTGTTTTTGTGGGAAGACTTTATCGGTATTAAATTACGTCAGAGGAAGGTTTGGGCGATGGTGGGGGCGAAGTGGGTGAGCTCGAGTTGGCGGACTTTGCGAGCAACGTCGGCAGGGGTATCGGTGGGGTCGACCTCGATTGAAGCCTGAAATATGATGGCGCCGTCGTCGTAGTGCTCGTTGACGTGGTGTATGGTAATGCCTGTCAGGCGTTCGCCAGCAGCTACCACGGCTTCGTGGACACGATTGCCATACATGCCCTTGCCGCCGAACTTTGGCAACAGAGAAGGGTGGATGTTGACTATGCGGCCGCGATAGCGCTCAATCAACCCACAGGGAATCATGAGTAGGAAACCGGCGAGCACGACAATATCAATAGCATAGCGGTCAAGAAGGTTTAGGATGGTAACGCCGTCGTTGAGCTCAGCACGAGTTATTACGGCATAGTCAACTCCGAGTCGCTCGGCGCGGTTAATGACCGGTGCGTCCGGGCGGTTGGTGACGATGAGTGCAACTTCAGCGTGGCTGCCCGGTGTACGGAAATAATTAACGATGCTTTCGGCGTTAGAGCCTTCGCCGGAGGCAAATATGGCAATTTTTTTCATAGGGATACGACGATATATACGTTTTGGCGGCTGTCAGCGAGGGAGATGCGATGCCACTCGGTGTTGTTACGGTTGGCAAGCAATTCTGCTGACTTGATAGCTATGGCAACACCATTGATTTTCAGGGAGGGGACTGATGGATTATAATCGAAACCGAGACCGTCGGTCACGCGGATGGCGCTAATTGTGCCGTCAGTGGAGCGTGAGAACAGGATGCCGCCGTCGTCATACTTAAAATTAATAATGGGCCCGGTGATGCGCATAGACGCGTCGCTCAGCTCCGGGGCTTCTTTGGGTGGTTGCCCCGGACGGTCGGGCTCGGGCTGAGAGTTGTGAGAACACGCAGCAAGAAGCAATATGAGCGCGGTTAAGAGGGCGGCAGATAGTTTTCTAATCATGGCACAACGGTTATTATGATTTTGCCTCGCGACTGACTGTTAGAATAGGTAATCTCATGGCGGCCAACGGATTTGTCAGTCAGGACGATAGACGGGCTATCGACTTTCTGGCCATCGAAAGTCCATTGAGAGCCGGCGGCAACGTAGGGCGAGCGGAAGTCTATGCGGCCATCTTTTGACACAGAGTAGACGGCTTTAAGCATAATGGGTTCAGGCTTAGGGCCATCGGGCTCGTCTGGGACGTCTGGGTTGTCGGGTGTTGCCGGGAATTTCTCATCGCTATACTTACCCCAGATGTACTCGGCTATTTCGGGAAATAAGACAAATGGGTTTGAGTTTCCTTGAGCATTGGTTATCACAGCATTGCGCAGCTTCTCTGCTTCATCGACAGGGTCTGCGCGATGCCACGCTAAGAGGACACTACGACCATAAGTCGTTAGCAGGGGGTAATATCCGTCAGCAAAAAGCATGGTGCCGCGGCCGTACCAGAGAGGCTGAGGGTAAGCGGCGACCATATACATATAGATACGGGCGAAATCGCCTTTGAGCTCGTCTGCAGGCTCATAGAAGTTGGTTTCAATGCCGTTGATTGTACCTATGCCGGACTTCCAGTAGCCGTTGTCATAAGTTGCATCGGTCACTTCGCCTGGAGGATAGTCACTACGCTTGGATGAGGCGGCATTAGCAGGCACGATATTGTGCAAATCGTTTTTAACGAGGTTATATTCGGCCGTGTTTTCGCCCCACCATGTCAGTGGAACTACAGCTAAAGCTTTGAGCTGAGATATTGACGCAACTGACTGCGAGGAGAAATAGTCTCGGTAAGAGCCTTTAGGCAGTCTGGCATATTCCGCCATGACGCCGCTGATGTCAGACGATGACGTGACTGTCTTTGTCGGGCGCCAATCGGTGCGGATAGTTTCGATTATCTCGCGACCTGACATGCCGGCAAAAGGAGAGTTGGCTTGCGACTGAGCACTGGCGATGATGAGCGAAAGGCTCAGGCATAGAAAGACGATAAGCTGTTTCACGTTTAATATTTAAACGAGCTGCCGCCGAGAAATTCTCGAATGACGCTTGTTGACGGCACGCTGTGGGAGGGTATCGACTGGAAATAGCTGAGGAACTTGCGGAGACGGTAGGCCTCGGCATATTCGGCGACGTCATTGGGGACACGTCGGAGCAGCTCTTCGCCCTGGTCTTTCATTACGCCGAGCTCGAAAAGCAGCGAGGAGTTGAACATGGCGTCGGCATTTTCCTGATACGGGAAAATCCACTTTTCCTCGCCGCGGCGCACGCTCGCCCAGCGGCGGATGGTTTCTTCGGGAGGAGTGCCGCGATATTTGGCATCGCGTATGATGCGTCGCAGCAGGCGGTTATCGGTCGACGGTATCCAGTTGTGGTCGTCAATAGAGACTGTGGTTAGCGCCGAAACGTAGATGCGGAACTTCATTTCTTCGGCGATGTGAGCGGTCAGTTCAGGGTTTAGGCCGTGGATGCCCTCGATAAGGAGTATCGAGCCCTCGTCGAGACGGATGCGGTCGCCGCGATATTGACGCTTGCCGAGTTCGAAATTGTATGATGGTAGCTCGACTTCCTCGCCGCGCAAGATGGCGTTGAGGTCGGCATTAAACTGCTCGAGGTCGAGCGCATAAAGCGATTCGTAGTCGTAATCGCCCGACTCGTCGCGCGGAGTGAACTCACGATTGATGAAATAATTGTCGAGCGAAATGAGCTGCGGATTTAACAGGTTGGTCATCAACTGGACGCCGAGGCGCTTAGTCGTCGTTGTCTTGCCTGACGACGAAGGGCCAGAGATTAGCACGATGCGAGCACCGCCCTCGCGGTAGCGTCGAGTGATTTCGTCGCTGATGCGCGATATGGCTTTTTCGTGAAGAGCTTCGGCAAGATAGATAAGCTGGGGAGCTTTGCGGTCTTCAACAACCTTGTTCAAGCCTCCGACATTGCTGACCCCGATAATGCGGTCGAAGGCGAGATAATCGGTGAACGCCTTATACATTTTTTCCTGAGTGACAGGCGTAGGCACTGCCAGTGGGTCAGTGGGTTTGAACGCAAGAAGCAGCAAGCCCTCCTTATAGGGGCGTATGTCGAATACAGACATGTAGCCAGTCGACGGAGCGAGTGGGCCATAATAGCTGTCGCAGATGCCGTCGAGCTTGTAATAAGTTGTGTAGAGTTCGCGAGTTGTTTCGAGAAGTGCCACCTTGTCATCGAGACCTTGGGATTTAAAAATCTCGATGACTTCCGACGTCAGGCGTTCTTCTCTGACTAACGGAAGGTTGGCGTCGATTATGCGACGCATTTCTGCTCGTAGGGCGTCGATAATCTCGGTTGAGATTTCTTTGCCGATGAGGCGGCAGTAGTGTCCGCCAGAAATAGAGTGCTCGATGCGGATTTTAGCGCTGGGGCAAACGTTGACCACCGCGCGATAGAGAATCATGCAAAGCGAGCGAATGTAGACGCGAGTGCCTGACGGAGATGTTATCGGCAAAAATTCTACTTGCTTAGGGTTGTAAAGTTTATAAGATAGCGCCTGATTGCGGTTGTTGACGTGGGCGCAGATTGGAGTGAAGCCAAGTTCGTCGCCGAGTCTTTCGGCGATAGAAAATAAAGTGTCGCCACCGGCGCAATCTATATACCGGCCAAGATTTTTGCAATATATTTCCAGACGATTATCCATAGTGTGATGATTTTTTTACAAAGGTAATAAAAAATTGGTTCGCAATTGAAGTTTGA
>CAMWQZ010000182.1 GCA_947176515.1 uncultured Bacteroidales bacterium
AAAGAATCAATAATTATTTAGAACATTTTTTCGGGATAGAGGCCTTCGCGGTGGAGTTCGGCGAATTTTTCTACTACGCCGGGACGGTCACCAGCATAGGTGACGCCAAACCAACGAGAGGTGGTGTCGAGCACCTTGACTGTTGCATCACCGTTTTTGATAAGTCCGTCCATGCAGTCGGGAATTGTCATTTCGGCTTTGGGATTGTCAGCGTTGGCTTTGAGGAACTTGGTGAACTCGCGTTTTGAGAGGTCGAAGTAATCGGGAAGAAGTCCCCAAAGGTTCATTGACACTGGAGTTTCGGGAGTGAGGGTGCAAGTCACGCCATTTTCGTCAGTGAAGATAATCTTGCCATCTTCGTCATAGCGGATGTCCTTACGCTCGGCGACATCGGTGAGCATGCCGTTGGCATCGGTTGCGCAAACGCCACGGGCTACAGAACCGTTGGGGCTCATAGTGTTGCCTACGCGGAAACCAACGAGAGAATATTCGCCAGGCTTAGAATTTTCGAGCTGACGGGCTACGACCTCAAAAGCGTCGCGGCCATAGAAGTCATCGGCGTTGATAACGGCAAAAGGCTCGTTGATAACACCGGCAGCCGACATCACGGCGTGATTAGTACCCCAAGGTTTCGTGCGGCCTTCGGGACAGGTGAAGCCTTCGGGAAGGTCGTCGATTGACTGGAACACTACCTCAACGGGGATATGGCCTTCGTATTTAGAAAGGATTTTTTCGCGGAATTCCTGTTCGATATCCTTGCGGATTACAAACACCACCTTGCCAAAACCAGCCTGCAGGGCGTCATAGATAGAGTAATCCATGATAGTTTCGCCATGAGGGCCGAGACCATCGAGCTGCTTGAGGCCTCCGTAGCGGCTGCCCATGCCGGCAGCAAGCACTAATAATGTTGGTTTCATTATGTCTTATTTTACTTTAGTCTTGAAAATAAAATTTATGCGCCGCCGATAAACCTCTGCCGGCGAAAGGCGCGGCGATGGGAAATCGGGTTTGTTGGGAGCGTCGGGGAAGTTCTGGCACTCGATAGCTACGCCGTCATAGTCGTGATAGATGTAGCCGCCCTTACCAACGGGACAGCCTTCAAGCCAGTTGCCTGTATAAACCTGAACACCGGGCTGGTCGGTCTCAACTTCGAGCGCGCGGCCAGACTTGGGGTCGAAAAGTTCGGCAACAGTCTTAAGCTGACCGGGAGTCCAATTGTCGATAACCCAGCAGTTGTCATAACCCTTGCCATATTTCAGAGCCGGGAAATCAACTTGAGCGTCACGACCGATAGTGTGAGACTTGGTGAAGTCCATCGGAGTTCCGGCAACGGGAGCGAGCTCGCCTGTCGGGATGAGGGTTTCGTCGGTCGGCAGATAGCGCGAAGCAGCGAGGCGCAGCTCATGGTCGAGAACAGAGCCGCTGTCATGACCTGAAAGATTAAAATATGCGTGGTTAGTGAGGTTGACGATAGTAGGAACGTCAGTCTGGGCTTCGAGAGTGAGCTCAAGGCGGTTGTCATCTGTCCAGCGATAGAGGGCAACCACGGTAAGATTGCCGGGATAGCCTTCCTCTCCATCGGGGCTAAGACGAGTGAAACGGACTGCGTCGTCACCCACGAGACCAACATCCCAAAGACGATTCTGGAAACCAGTGGGTCCACCATGAAGCGCGTTAGGACCGTTGTTGATGGCGAGCTTGTAAGCCACGCCGTCGAGAGTGAAAAGACCATTGGCGATGCGGTTGGCGTAGCGACCGGGCACCTTGCCTGCGCAGGGGCCGTCAGCCATATAATCGGCAGGATTTTCGTAGCCGATAGCAACGTCGGCGAGCTTACCTTCACGGTCGGGAACGATGACGCTTATGATACCTGCACCGAGGTTAGACAGCGACACCGAAGCACCACGACGGTTAGTCATGGTGATAACGGCAATCTGACCTTCAGGCGAATCAAAACGCTCGATAATAGTTTTACGGTTATTCATCGCAATCAGCATTTATGAGCGCCGTCAGAAATGATAACGTCGTAGATTTTTGGAGCGTGGCCATATTTGGCTTCGAATTTCTCAGTAGCGGTCTTCACGAAGTTGTCGTAAAGGTCATCCTTAACGAGGTTGATAGTGCAACCGCCGAAACCGCCACCCATGATGCGAGAGCCAGTCACGCCACATTCCTTGGCGATATCGTTGAGGAAGTCGAGTTCTTCGCAGCTCACTTCATAGTCTTTAGAGAGACCTTCGTGAGTTTCATACATGCGCTTGCCTACAGTTTCGTAGTCACCCTTAACGAGAGCGTCGCAAACGTCAAGCACACGCTGTTTTTCGCCAATCACATAACGAGCGCGCATATAGTCTTCGGCTGTGATTTCGCTCTTGATGCTGTCGAGTTCTTCCATAGTGGCGTCGCGTAGGGTCTGATGACCGAGCTTGGCAGCAACGCGTTCGCAAGACTCGCGACGGCGGTTGTAGGGAGAGCCAACGAGCTCATGCTTAACGGCTGAATCAACGAGCACGAGGCGATGACCTTCGGGATGGAAGGGGAAATATTCAAACTCCATAGAGCGGCAGTCGAGACGCATGAGGTGGTCTTTCTTGCCGAATACAGATGCGAACTGGTCCATAATGCCACACTTCACACCGCAATAGTTATGCTCAGTTGACTGACCGATACGGGCAAGCTCGAATTTGTCGATAGAGTTTTCGTTGAAAAGGTCGTTGAGGGCAAAAGCGAATACGCTTTCCAAAGCAGCTGAAGATGAAAGGCCTGCACCAAGGGGCACGTTGCCGGCAAACACGGCGTCGAAGCCTTCGACCTTGCCACCACGCTTGATAATCTCGCGGCACACGCCGAAGATATATTTTGCCCACTGCTGTTCGGGAACGTCAGTTTCTTTGAGACCGAACTCAACATAGTCGTCGATGTCGATTGAATAAACTCTCACCTTGTCGGTGCCGTTGGGCTTGATGTCAGCCATGATGACTTTGTCGATTGCACCGGGGAACACGAAACCACCGTTGTAGTCAGTGTGCTCACCGATGAGGTTGATACGGCCGGCAGACGCGTAGAGCGTACCTTCAGAACCGAAACGCTTAGAAAACTCGCTTTTGATATGATCTTCCATTTCCATGATATAGAAAGAATTTATTAGTTAATGATTTTTGGTTAGTTCACTATTAATTCCACAAATCTACGACAATTTTTTGTGATTTGCAACAGCCAAAGCGAGCCATCGAAAATTATTTCAGACTGAATTTGTGGATGGTGTAGCCTTCGTCGGTTTCGGTGAGGGCATAGAGGGCGGAGTCGTCGGGAGAGACGGCGAGGGAGCATCTTCCGACATTGAGTTTGAGTATCTTCACGATGTTGCCATCGAAATCATAGACGCGAACATAACATTCGGGCTCCATTTCGCCTTCAGCCATCTTTTTCCATTGCCTGCCTAACTCGGCAGAAAGTCCGCCGCACTGAGCGTAAAAATGGGAATTAGAAGTGGTTATCCCCATAGGGAAATAGTCGTGATATTTGTCGTTGTAAGAAAAGGATACGTTATCACCATAATTCTTAGCCTCAATACCATTGACAAATTCACCGACTATCGAGGCGGTCTTGACCGATTGCTTCTCGGCGTCACCTATAACAATGATATTTGCATTACTGTATGCCACGAAATGTTTGCCATCAGGCGAACAGGTTCCCGACATGCTGAAAAAGTTTGACATACACCAATCAGGCAGTTCAGAACCCACCACCGATTTATCGGGATATGGTTGGTCGAGTCTTACAAATTTACCTTCGGCGTCATATATAGCCAACATTCCTTCTAATGGCTGATTTCCGACCACATACATCTTATTGCTAAGCGGCGCTATGAAATCAGTCGGGATGACAGAGTCATTATCCTCTTTCTGGAGCTCTATCACTGTCTCTGCCAGAGGTTTTTCTGACGACAGCTGTTCAACCTCCACGAGCTTGCCGCGAATCATATAGTCGTTGACAATCAGACTATTGTTTACGCCATTATAAAATATTTTCGATGCTGACACTAATTCACCCGGACCCTGGCCTTTGGTCAGGAAGGAGCGCTCGAACTTGCCGTCGAGAGTGAATTCGTCAATCAGAGTGTCGACCGCACCGCTCCAGTTCAATACATAAAGTTTGTCATCACCGACAGCCATTGAGATAGGTTTACGCAAGGCGTCATCATTGATAATTACTTTTGAGGTGAGTGAGAGAGTATCAATCTGTTCGCTTGATTTCTCACCGC
>CAMWQZ010000183.1 GCA_947176515.1 uncultured Bacteroidales bacterium
CTCAGCAGCCTGTTTGCAGCCATCTGTTTTGTCGATGTCTCCTTCAACAAATACTCCTGGCACGAGCACCTCGCCTACGATATCCCATTTAAGCAACGCAGCTGTCTTACGCATCGGCATTGTCACTCCGTCCATTACCGCAGGGTCATGTTCCTCGCAACAGCATATTAGCCCCATCTTTTTACCTGAAATCGGTTTTTCAGCCACACAGAATGAGAAAACCCTGTCAATCACGCCTTTTATTTGGGCTGGTATCGAATACCAATAAACAGGCATCGCATAAACGATTGCGTCTGCATCTAAAATATGAGGAGCAATGATATTAAAATCATCATCAAAAGAGCATGCTTTACCAGTCTTAAAGCATGTCATGCAAGCGTGGCAGCCCCCAATTTTCATCATTGCTGCATCAAATCTAACCACTTCATGACCCTTTGCTTCAGCCGCTTTAATAAAAGCATCTACCATCGCAAACGTATTGCCGTGTTTACGAGGACTGCCAGTTATAACTGTTATTTTCATTTCTTTATAGTGTTTGAATTTTGATTATATGCCTTTGCTACACACTTCCATTCGCCGTTGAGCTTAAGCAGCAATAAAAAGTCTGTGAAGTCAATGCGACCGCCCCAGCCTTCTTCAAGCACTCTAACCACGGCAACTGTCTCTTCCACTGCAAGCACATCAATACGAGCCTTAAAGTTTTCGCCAGCACCTACCGTATCGACGTTATGATAAAACTGCTCGATTGAGCCATGTTCAAGCACACCGTCAAGAATGCCAAACAACACAGCGTCATCAGTGAACAACGTTTTTGCATACTTGCTGTCACCTTCGGCCACACTCTTTACAAAATTCTCTGCCGCACGGGCCACTGCTTCATATTCCTTAATTTCGTTTCGCATGATTATTGGTTATTTAATTGATTTTCTGATTGCAAAATTACAATAGTAAGGCTCATATGTCAAGTACCGAAAAATTTTTCATATACCGAAAATTTTTTCGGTATTCTGATTTTCAGTTATATTGAGTAATTTTGCACCATAAAAATTATCCTAATGGCATACGAAAAGAAAATCCCAGTCGACCTCGATTGTCCCCTACGTCTGACAATGAGCCTCATAGAGTCTAAATGGAAATCGTGTATCCTCGACGAACTCCGTTCCGGCAATCCCATGCGGCCAAGCGAAATCCATAAGTGTCTACCCGGGGCCACACCTCGCGTACTCGACATCCAGCTTAAAGAACTTGTCGAAGACGGTCTCGTTGAGAAAACAATCTATCCCGAGTTACCACCGCGCTCCGAGTACTGCATCACCGACCTCGGCAAATCACTACTTCCCATTATTGACTCAATGCTAAAATGGGGCACCGACCACTACGAAATCTTCGAAAAAAAATACTCCAAATAACCCCAATTGATTACTCTGAGACCTCTGATGACTCTGAGACCTCTGATGACTCTAATTACTCTGATTTATTTCAAAAAACTTTTCTCCACCCATTAGCGTTAAAATTTTGTAGTTTGCGATTTTATCATTAATTTTGCACTACAACTATGGGTAGTTTCCCCGAAAGGAAATACTTCGAATGCGAAAGCAACGATTTTAGGGATCGGTTTTGCCCGGTCGGAAAGAGCATCAATAAGATTGCTCTTTTTTATTTTATTTAATGAGGTATTACTTTCTGCCCTAGCAAAACACCTTTATCTTGGAAAATGTTATGTTTAATGGCTTCGTATGATGGATTGTTCCTGTTCGGATAAAGGAGATGAATAGTAACAGGATATGCTATCAAATCTGCAATTTGCAAACCAATGATATTATCTTTTTTGTTTTTAAAACCAAAATTGCTAATTCTACTCCTAAGACGCGCTGGGTCAACCCACTTTGTTCCGCGATTACGTAACCCATTGTAATAATTGAGCAGTTTCTTATCCTCGTTTTTCCCTCGTCGCTCAACAACTATCGAAATCTCTGGAATTTTATTGTCTTTCATATTATCTACACAAAAGATGCTTCTCTCTATCAAATACGCAAGAGACAGACCATATACATCATCTTCTTCTCCTCGTATACAAAATTTACTGAGTTGCTCTTTCAGAATTGTGCAACTCACTATCACATAGGCATCATTATTTCTTAGGATTCTTTCAATGCCATCAAAAAACTTCCCTCGCAAAGTCTCATTTGCGAGTACAGAAAAAGGTCCTCGCCATTTACGTATGTCAACTGAATGGATAACGATTTCTTTGGAATCAAAAATTTCAAGCTTTAATTCCTCAAATGCTTTATTAAGTGAGTTAAGATTATGCTGAGATACTAATATACCACATAAAGTGAATACAGGAAAACCTGGATCATACTTCTCAAGATTATGATCTCCGCATTCATCTATAAATAGATAATATTTTGTTGTTCTACAAGTTTCAGTTGACATCATAGCTACAAAATTACTAAACAATTTTTATCCTAACAACATCCATTTCCTGTCCTGCATCCTTGCTTGAGCCCTCTCTCATAAGGCTTTCCCATCACTTTTCTCCGATTTAACAAATGCTAAATCGCACATCCTTACGAAATTGTGTATAATCAGATTGAAATCCGCCCTAACTTTGCAACCGAAAACAAACCTTTAAACTAATTTATAATATTATGCTTATCAATCTAAAGACTCAATTCGTTAAAACAATTTCTGCTATTGCTGCGTCAGCTCGCATTACCGGCCACAACTACGATCACAGCGAATACGGCGTAACATTACGCGACGCTTATCAAAAACTCATCACCGAAGCTGCCGCGATTGACGCTTTCTGCATTCCGATGATGTGTAGTATTCAACTCCTTGATGCAAATGGCAAAAATATCTACATCTCAACTCCCGTCTTAATAGGAGAAGAGATTGAAGACATGTTCATTACCAGAGAAATCTCACCATTGCTCGGCGAGCCACATACCATTACGCGACGCGCCTGGCGCTTTGATTTAGACTTTAACAAAATATTTAAAGCCTTCAAAAGCATACATCAAATCAAGATTATTGGTTTTCCAATGATAGACATCGACAAGCTTCCCGACAATACTCTCTGTTATGCACCATGTATAAATAATAAGAAGCCTGACAAATATACAATTATGCTTAATCCTCACAAGGTTGAGTCTCCAATCACACTCAAGACCATCGACCGCCCCACTCCTCAATCACTTGATACGAAGCTCAATAGACCGACGCCCGTCGAGAGTGACCTCGAAACGCTCGCCTTCAGTGAGTCGGCTGACCAATCCTCGGTTGCCAAAGATAATGAGGTCGCCCATTTTGAGAGTAGCAAACCGCGAAATCTCACTGATGATGCGGTCAACCCCAAGCTCTCCGCAACTGAAAGTCAGTGTCTGGCTGCCTGCCGAAATATTATGGACTGCATCAGTAGTTCCGACCTCACACCCATCCCCCAGACAATAAGCCGAGTCACTGACGAAAAAACGCTCAGGGACATCTGCCATAGCCTCTGCGAGACTCTCAGGCACAAAAATACTGACAGCGCTGACACTATCGTAATACCGCCCGGCAAATTTCTCGGCGATATGTGTGCCCAGACGGGTAATCTTGATTGCCGGATATATAGCGGCAACCCACTGCCTGTCTGTGTCGGGCACGAACCAGGCTTGTCCGTTACGTTGCTGGGAAGAATCCGCAAAATGTCTAAGCTGCTCACCGCTTACAAAAAGAGTCTTCATTACTCTAAGATATCAGAGATTGAGCATTCCCAATCGGTTATACATCACCGCAAGGTGGGAATAAATCGACGTATTGGTGATGACCACCCCGTCGCGTACCCTTATTCGGTAGGGCGTGAAGTTCCATATGCCCTTGATACCGGCTGCAACCATCGTGTCGGCAACGTCCTGTGCGCTATCGACCGGTACGGCTACAATACCTATACGTATATTCAATTTCTTAACCAGCTCTTTAAGCCTATCCACATGATAAATCGGTATTCCACCGATTTCAGTCCCGACGATTCTCTCATCAATGTCGACACCGGCCACGATGTTAAGACCGTAACGCTGGAGACCAGAATCAGAGATGAGGGCTGCCCCGAGGCTGCCTGAGCCGACCATAACTGCGTTGTGTGACTGGCCAAAGCCGAGAAAATCCTGCAACGCTGATTCGAGCGATGCTACTTCATATCCTATACGGGTCTTGCCTTTTATGTTGAGAAACGAAAGGTCCTTGGCTATCTGTGAGGAGTCTACGTT
>CAMWQZ010000184.1 GCA_947176515.1 uncultured Bacteroidales bacterium
TGCTTGCATTTGCCGACCGGTGGCTCGGTAAGTGTGATTTTGATGACGGTCGTGCGGTCAAGGCTTCGGGCTATGGCATCGTCGAAATGCTCCATGTGACCGGGGAGGAACCTCTCGCACAACAGTCTAAGGGCTTCTATTTTTTCATCCTTATCCTCAACCCATTCACATCTGCCAAGCGCAACTGCCGAGCGATAATGCTCGGTGTAATTCAACTTTTCTTCCTCAAACACCGGGCTACATTTGCTGACAGCCGAAAGACTGACTATCGGATTATTACGGAGACAATCTATCTTCTCTCCCTCGTCAGCGCAATGAAAATAAAATGTCTCTTTATCCTTACGCACAAGCGACAGAGGCAAACCGTAAGGTGCGCCGTCAGGACGGCACATGCTGACCGTCACGTAAGGAGCCTTATCAAAAACTGCCAGCGCCCACTCCGAATCTTTTTGCCGCGAAGCTTTTCTCATTTCTCTCATATAATTCTAAAACTTAATTCTAAAATTCAAGTTTCCCTTTTGAGAGGACGACGCCGTGATTGTCGATCATCAAGACTGTGGGAGTTGTCCTTAGCTCGTATATATCTTCGTCCTCGAAATCCTCGTTGGTTGGGCGCCCGACAATCCAGTTGGCTGGCATTGTCGCAGCATGCTCTGCCCAAAGACCGTCCTGCTCACCATAGGGACTAATCATCACCACTCCCGTATCATCGGGGAGCGTTTCCATAAGTCGCTCTTCTAATTCGGCGCATACATGGCAATCAGGGTCATAGAACATCAGTATGTTCTTCGGATGCGACTTCAAGGCCTCATATAAATTTGAAATATTCCCATCGCGGTCAACATATTCAAAATCAGCCGCCTTATGCCCTACGCGATTCATCATTGCCAGCCGTTTTGAATCAGCAATCCTGAGCAAATCCGAGTTCGGCAACTTGCCGTCTGCCAACAAGCGGTCAGCGACAACAAAATAGTTTTCGTCATCAGCAATCGGTGATTCAGGCTCAAAGAGATAGATTTTCGCAATGTCAGCGACCTTCTTATAAGCGTAAGGGTCAACCGACGCACCGGCAAGCATAATTGCTGCGGCCTTCGACGCCTCGACACTGTCGACCACATGAAAAATACTGTAAAAGTTAGCCGATGCCTGCTCCATAAACATATCGTCGCGCGTTAGCGTCGTATCTCGCCAATCCATCGCATCCCAATAATGCTCAAGCACATATCGAGCCCTTTCGACAGGAGTCCTTAATCCATCGGGAACAGACGGCAACACCAAATCCCTTGCCATCATAGCCAATAAGCTAACTAATAGCATGTTTAAACAGATTATTGCTCTCTTCATAATTCAAAGTCGTAATAGATTTAACACCTGGATAACCGTGTTATATAGGTTCTTAGATGCCGTATCAGGATTTAGGGCTTCAGATAGGGTGACAGGCCCAGGCTGGATTGAGAATATTGCCGCGAAGCCGGCTTCATGCAGCACGGGGGAGTAGTCGACCGAGCCCCCAAGAGCCACGACAGGAATTGCGTGGCGTTTAGCAGCCGTAAGAACACCGAAAGGCGTTTTACCCATTACGGTCTGGCTGTCAATGCGGCCTTCGCCTGTTATTATCAAATCAGCACCTTCAATTCGGTTATCAAAGTCAACAGCTTCAAGCACCATGTCGATTCCTGGCATCAGCCGCGCACCAAGCATAGCGGCAAATGCTGCGCCAAGCCCTCCGGCAGCCCCGGCGCCAGGCAGTGCGGCTACATTAATACCCGTATGTTTCTCAACAACTTCGGCATAGTTCAACATGCCTTTTTCGAGCTTGTCGGCCATCGAATCGTCAGCACCTTTCTGACGGGAAAAAACTCGCGTGGCGCCACGCTGTCCACACAAAGGATTGTCAACGTCGCACGCTGCGGTTATCTTAGCATCATCAAGCAATGGATTTAGATGCGAAAGATCTATCTTGGCTATGAGCTCCAGATCTGCGCCGCATCCTTTCTCTGCCACGCGGTGCCCGTCAGCGTCATAAAATCGCGCACCCAGCGCACTCATCATGCCGAGCCCACCATCATTTGTCGCGCTTCCGCCTATGCCAATCAGTATATTGCGACATCCGCGCGCCAAAGCGTCGGCAATCATCTGGCCTGTGCCATAAGTCGAAGTGTGCAAGGGGTTACGCTCATCGGGCGCGAGGAGAGGGAGTCCGCTTGCCTGAGCCATCTCCAAGATAGCAGTCGCGCCATCAGTTGACACACCATAACGCGCTACAGTCGGCCTCAAAAGAGGGTCAGCAACCGTCACGTCAACGCTTTTTCCGCTCCACGCGGCAGTGAGAGCGTCCACTGTGCCCTCGCCACCATCGCCAAGAGGGATTTTAACGACTTCGCAGTCCGGGAGGGCCACCGCAATGGCTGACTCACAAACATCAGCAAAACGCTGTGAGCTTATCGAACCTTTAAAAGAATCTGCGGCAATGACTATTTTTTTCATATTACGCAATAAAGATGTACAAAAATACTAAAAATTATTGTGGGCTGTGGCACCGTATTAGAATTAAAAGCTATAATTTTGTAGCAAAGAATGACTAAATGAGGAATCGACGATTTACATATATGCACATTCTGCTGGGCGCAGTCCTGGTGGCTCTCGTCACGGCATGTGCGAGCATAGGCCGTCCCCAAGGCGGACCGCGTGATGAAACACCGCCACGTTTCGTGCGATCAAACCCTCGTCCCGGCCAGCTAAGAGTCAACAACAACAGGATTCATCTTACTTTCGACGAGAACATTCAGCTCGACGATGCTTTCAACAAGGTCGTCGTCTCGCCCGTCCAAACCCAGCCGCCGGCCATCAGCTCTAACGGCAAAGGCGTCACAGTCGAACTCCGCGACACTCTGCTGCCTAACACAACTTACTCGATTGACTTCGGCGACGCAATCAAAGACCTCAACGAAGGAAACATACTCGACGGTTTTGCCATCGACTTCGCGACCGGTGACACCATCGACACTCTTCGAATCTCAGGGCTCGTGCTCGAAGCCCGTACACTCGAGCCGGCACAAGGCATGTTGGTAGGCGTACACTCCAATCTCGATGACTCAGCCATAACCACCCTGCCATTAGACCGCATAGCCAGAACAAATCAGTTAGGACAATTTACCATCCGCAATCTGAAGCCCGGAACATATCGCGTATTTGCCCTCAACGACCTAAACCGCGATTACAAGTGGGACCGCTCCGAGGACATCGCTTTCTACGACTTCACCGTTTCACCAAGCGTGGAGAACATCGAAGTGTGCGACACATTCCTGCGCGAAGACGGCACAGACTCACTCGTCACCCATCCAGGTGTCAAGTATTTGCCTAACGATGTGCTGCTCACGTGGTTCAACGAGGGATATAGCCCTCAGTATCTCAAGGATTACGCCCGACCTGAACGCCGCAAAGTGACCTTTAATTTTGCCGCAGAGTCAGATACGCTTCCCGAAATCACGATAGCCGACGGGCGCTTTGCCGGCCGCCATATCGACGACTGGGCGCTTGCCGAAATCAACGCAACGCGCGACTCGCTAATATATTGGATTCGCGACACTGCCGTGGTCAACACCGACTCGCTCAGGCTCTCGGTCAAATATCTTAAAACCGACACCGCTGAACAGCTGAGCTGGCAGACCGACACCCTGCGTTTCTTTTTCCGTGACCCCAAACCCAAGAAAAAGTCCAAAAAAGAAGAAGAGGAAGCCGACACAGTGATTACCGACGCCTTTGGTGTGCCTCAGCCTAAAGTCTTTCTTAACTTCTCCGTCTCAACCGGTACGATTGATGTTTACGCCCCCTTGATATTCCAAGCCGACCAGCCAATCGACACTATTTTGCCCTCGGCCGTCAAACTCGAGATGATGGTTGACACTCTTTGGGAAAGCGTTGATATAGAGCCACTGGTGCCTGACTCGCTCCAGCCGTTGTTGAAGCGGCAACTAAAGGTCAATTGGGAGCCGGGGGCAAAATATCGCGTGACGGTTGACTCCGCCTCAGTGACCGGGCTCTATGGCGTATGGAATAAACCTATCTCACAAGAGTTTAGCATCAAGTCGCTTGAAGAGTACTCAAACCTTATTTTTAACATCACCGGCTTAGAGGCAGACTCGACGGGGGCCAGTCCCAAAGCTTATGTGGAATTGCTGAGCAGCGATGACAAAGTGCTGCGCACGGCGCCGGTTGTCGATGGTCGCGCTGAG
>CAMWQZ010000185.1 GCA_947176515.1 uncultured Bacteroidales bacterium
AGGAAATCATCAAGCGTAACGTTTCTAACGGTTCGTCAGCCCTCCAGGGCATCGTTCCGGGCCTTACCGCAATCCAGACGTCAGGTGCGCCCGGCGGCGACAACGCCTCAATCCGCATCCGTGGCATCGGCTCAATGAAGTCTGATTCTGCACCTCTGATTCTTATCGACGGCGTCGAGGGCGACCTCAACCGTATCGACCTCAACCAGATTGAATCAATCTCAGTCTTGAAGGACGGTGCCTCAGCCGCTATCTACGGTTCACGCTCATCAAACGGTGTCATTCTCGTCACAACGAAACGCGGTGTTGACGGAAAGCCCAAAGTAACGTTCAACGGCTATGTAGGTTGGAACAAACCAACCACGATGCCTGACCCCGTTAATGCGGTTACTTACCTTCAGGCCATCGACCAAGCCCGTATAAACAACAACCAGGATGCAATCTACGGCGATATAATCGAAAAATACCTGACCGAAGGCGCTGACAACATAAGTCGTTTTGACACCAACTGGCGTGACCTAATTATGAAAAAGGACGCTTTCACTCAGAACTATTCCGTTGGCGTTAGCGGCGGTAACAAAATGGCTCGTGTATATGCTTCGGCAGGATATTTCAAGCAGGAAGGTATGGTTCCTAACAATGAATTCTCACGCACCAACCTTCGACTTAACGGCGACCTCACCGTCAACCGCTGGATTGAAATTGGTGCTGACATCAGTGTTCGCCAATCTAATGTGTTAAGCCCTATCAGCGGTTCGACCACATTAATTGGCTACGCCATGACCTTCACCCCGACCCTTTCAGCCATAAATGCTGATGGGACATGGGGTTACGGTCTGCAAGGCAATAACCCGATTGCTGCAATTAATGACGGTGGCTACTCTAAGAGCACCGCTCCCGAATACTCTGCCAGACTTTCTGCCACTATCACCCCCTTCAAAGGCATGACCATACTCGGCCAGTATAACTGGAAGCGCAACGACGGACGCACCAACGCTTTCGCCAACACTTATGAGGAATATGAAGGTGGCGCTTTCAAAGGGACCTTCCCTACTGCCGAAAAAGCAGGCAGCGAAGAGCGTACGACAGACACTCGAAAGCAGTATAATCTAACTGCTACGTATGAAAATACTTTTGCTGAAAAACATTACGTTAAGGCAATGGTCGGCTTCCAAAGCGAGGAACACCATCACACCTCTCTCACAGCCAAACGCTCAGGCTACTATTATAATGGTTACGAGGACATTGCCCATGGTGACGCAGCCACAGCTACAAACAACTCTTACAGCCTCGAATGGGCTCGCATGGGCTATCTCTTCCGTCTTAACTATATTTTTGCCGACCGCTATCTCTTAGAGGTAAGCGGACGCTATGACGGCACCTCTCGCTTCATGCCCGAACAGCGCTGGGGATTCTATCCCTCCGTGTCTGTCGGTTGGCGTTTATCAGAAGAAAGCTTCTGGGAGCCTATCCGCGACGTTGTCAACAACTTCAAAATCAGAGCTTCTTATGGTAAACTCGGCAACGAAAGCATCGGTAGCTGGTTCCCATATATAGTACCGATTTCTCCGGGACTTGAATACGGATATTGGTTTGATAAGGCTTATACGAGTGGTGTAGCCCAGACCCAGATGGCAAACCCCGAAATCCATTGGGAGAAATCAATCCAACGCAATATCGGTCTCGATTTCTATATGTTCAACAGCCGTTTCACCGGAACATTTGATTTCTACTACCGTCACATCGAAGACATGCTTCAGGTATTCACCCTCCCCGAATTCGTAGCAATGGCTGCCCCTTATGAAAATGCAGGCTCTATGAGAAACGTTGGCTGGGAAGTGTCACTTGGCTGGAACGACAAGGTTGGCAATGTCAGCTACTATATTAAAGGAAACATCTATGACAACCGCAACAAGCTCTTGAAACTTTATGGTAACGAAAATAAAAGCGGCAATAGCTTGCTTGCAGAGGGCGTATCTTACAACAATTATTATGGTTACGTTGCCGACGGCTACTTCCAGTCTCAGGAAGAAATTGACGCCAAAGATGCAGACGGCAACTATATCAATGCTGTTTACCTCGACCAACGCGTCGATACCAAGCCCGGTTATATTAAATACAAAGACCTCAATGGTGATGGCGTTATCAACTCTCAGGACCGAAAAATAATCGGTGACAGCCGTCCTCACTTTGAATTTAGCTTGCAATTCGGCGCCGATTGGAAGGGCATCGACTTCTCAGCTATGCTTCAGGGCGTAGGTCAGAAAGATGTATATTACTCTGGTGGCGGCTCTCGTCCTCTTTTGGGAAATGCAACGCTCTACGAACACCAGCTTGACACTTGGACTCCCGAAAATCCCAATGCACAATATCCGCTGCTCCTTCAAGACCCTAACGGCTCTAATCAAAACAACATTTTCTCTACTTTCTGGCTTAAGAGCGCAGCTTATTGCCGTCTGAAGAATCTTACCATCGGCTATACCTTGCCTAAGAAGTGGACTAAAGCGGCATATATCGAGCGTGTACGTTTCTATGCAAGCGCTCAGAATCTCTTAACCCTCCGCGGCAGCGACTTCTACAAGGGCTTCGACCCCGAGACTACTGCCGGCTCAAGCTGCTATCCGCTTAATAAGACTTTCCTCTTTGGTGTAAACTTAGAATTCTAATTAACGACAATGAAACGTAATATATATATTGGGGCAGCCGCTGCAGCCCTCATTTCACTCACAAGCTGCTCTGACTTTCTTGACAGACACAGCTCTGCTTATGACTCTGATGGCTTCTATAAGTCAGAGATGGGTCTGGAGCAAGGTGTAACGGGCGTTTACCGTCTCGTAGGATTTAATCAAAACTGGGACGTACCTCCTACTATGGTACAGGACATTTATACAGCCTACGGCCTCCAAGAAACCGAAAACACCACTATCGGTGCCGGCGGCGGTCTTACTCCTGACCAAAGCTATGTCAATACATACTGGGCAGGACACTGGAACATTATCGCCCGTGCAAACTCTGTCATTGACGGAGCAAAGACAGATGTAAGCGATATGACTGATTCTTACTTACAGCATTTGACCGAAGCCAAGGTCATTAGAGCCTATGCTTACTATAACCTTATGACTACTTACGGCGATATACCCTTCTTCACTTCATCTGTTACCCCTGAAGGTTATCTCGCAGGTCGAACTGATAAGAAGGTCGTTGCAGACTATCTGATTAACGAACTTTCAGAAATCGTTGACTCAGAAGCTCTCGCATGGACCGGCGCTCAGCGTGGTCGTGTCGACCGCTCAGCTGCCGCTGCCTTGCTCTCGCGTTTTGCCCTATTCGCCGGAAGCCTTGACTTCGGAGGCGAAGGTCAAAAATATTTCCAGATTGCAGCCGACGCCGCCAGCAAAGTAATGGCTCATCGTCAGCTCGCAACTAATTTTGCCGATCTCTTTACTCTCGACGGTCAGAAAAAGGGCGACGTCCGTAGTGAAATGCTCTGGGAACTCGAATACACTCCTGTCGGAACAAACCAGACTCGCCACACTCACCGCACACGCTACGGCCACACTTCACGCACCGCCGGCGGTTCATCAGTGCGCTTCCCGGCTCAGCTGCTTGTCGACACCTACGAGTGTGCCGACGGCTTGCGCATCGACGAGTCACCCCTCTATGACCCCAAGCACCCGACTCTCAAGCGTGACCCACGTTTCCGCCTGACCATTATCGGTCACAGTGACACCATGAGTTTTTCTAACAACGGCGGACAGACCGTGCAGAAAGTCATCATCAACGCTTACGACGAAACAACCCGTATCTATCCTAACCCTCGCCGCCCGGGAACTTGGGGCAACACTGAGAACTTCGATATTACTGGTACTCAGGTAAGTTTTGCTACTTATGGCTCAGGCTGGTTGTGGAACAAATATAATGTCGACCTCGCCGAAGGCTTCTCTGAAAGCTCTTGCGACATCTCTATCCTCCGCTCGGCTGAATGTTATTTGACTTATGCCGAAGCTATGATTGAAATGGGCAAGCACGAAGATGCAAGCGTGCTCGACGCTATCAACGCTGTCCGCCGCCGCGCAGGTCAGCCCCTCCTCAACTCTAATGCCTGTGTCGAAGGCGAAAGCCTCAACGGCATGAGCGTTCAGGACAAATTCCGTCAGCGCGTGCGCCGCGAACGCAAATGCGAACTCGCTATGGAAGGTGTAATCTTCACCGATATGCGCCGCTGGC